>DASYRS010000154.1:0-6358 GCA_036004205.1 Dongiaceae bacterium | reverse complement strand
CCTGCTTCAAGGCGGCTTCGAACTGCGCCACCGCCTCGTCCGGCCGGTCGAGGCCATAGGCGATCTTGCCGGCCTGCTCATGGCGCACCAAGGTCTGGTCTTCCGGCGGCCCGGCCGGCTCCTTGTCACCACCGCTGCAGGCGGCGAGCAGCAAGAGGAGCGCGCAGCCGGCTCGCTTCATGGCAACACCTGCGAAGGCGAGAATTGCTTGGGCTCCTGCGGCTGCGCCGCGCCACCGCCGAGCAGCCAGGACTTTTGCAGTTGCGCGACAAGCTGATCCAGCTTCTGGATGGTGACCTGGAGCTGCGTCAGCAACGCCGGCAGATTGGCGGTGCTGCCTTCGACATTCTTGGCGATGGCCGGCATGCGCTGCGACGCCGCGGAGACGTCTTCCAGTATCTTCTTCAATGCCGCCAGCGCCGCATTCGCCTGCGCCAATACCGCCGGAACGCCATCCGGCCCGCCCGCCTTCTGCGTCAAGGCATCGAGGTTCCCGGCCGATTTCTGCAGCTCCGCCATCAGCGCATTGAGCGCGGTCATCGCCTCGCGCGCCGAGCCAACGGTCGCCTCGGTCTGGTCGACCAGGGTCCGGTCGACCAGCAGGCGGCCGACATTGCCTTCGCCGCGATTGACCCGATCGACGATCTCGGCGAGGGATTGGGTGACTTTCCCCGCGTTGTCCAGGATCGGGAACACCTTCTGGCGCACTTCGTCGATCAGGGCGCTGACGCTGTCTGTCGGCGCCCGCTCGGTGGTCGCCTCGATCACCGCGTAGGTCCAGTCCATCTCCTCCCCGGCGCCGCGTGAGATGTCGACGAAGGCGGCGCCGGCAACGCCGAAGCGGCGGCGGATGATCGCTGTGCTGTCGCGGCGGATGAAGGCCGTGGCCTGCTCGTCGATTTCGATCATCGCGTACATCTGCTGATTGGGGTCGAGCACGATCTGCTGCACCCGCCCCGCCTTGGTGCCCAGGATTTCGACATCGGCGCCGACCTCCAGCCCGCCGACACCGGCCGTCGGCAAGACCAGGCGCAACTCTTCAGTCGGCTTGAACCAGTCGCGCAGGACACCGGCCTGCAGCGCCGCGATCAGCAGCAGCGCGACCGCGGCGATGACCAGCGCCCCGACCCATTCATCGGTATGGCGCACGCGAATCATGCCGCCGCCTGCATCGATGACAGGCCCTGATGATCGAGCCGCAAGCGATGGGTGGCCGGGAACATCGGATTGTCCCAGATCATGCGGCTGCGCGTCAGCCAGATCGCGGCCCCGCCGCGGTCGCGCACCTCCGACAGTTTGTTGAGCAGCGCCGGCACCATGTCCTGATGCAGGCCCTGGACGGGGCTTTCCAGGATGATCAGCTTCGGCTCGCCGACAAACGCCCGGACAAATCCGGCGCGCATCAGGTCGCCCGGCGATAATTGGCCGATCGGCCCGTCCGGCAGGCCCGGAAGCCCGAAATGCTCGGCCAGGCGGACGGCTTCGGCGCGGAGGATCCCAAGATCCGTCCGCGTATGATGGAGCTGCTGCAGCAGGATGTTCGTGCCGGCGTCGAGGAATCGCAGCCAGCCGGGATTGGACATCACCCGGCCGATCAGGCCGCGCAATGCGTCGGCCGTCTCCGGCGGCTGGCGCGACCAATCGCGCCGCAGGAAGCGGATCTCGCCCTCCCCCGGACGATGCAGGCCGCAGCAAAGGTCGGCGAAGGCGGCGGCCAGCATCGGATCGCGCGCGTCGATCAGCGCCAGATCGCCCGGATCGAGCTCCAAGTCCAAGGCACCGACCGCGCGGCCGAACAGCTCGACCGACCGCACGCCCGACAGAGTGAGGATCGGACCCGCGCGCGCCATCGGCTAGATCGCCAGACTGAGCAGGCCGCTCGTCAGCATGATCGCCAGCATGCCGCGAATGAAGCCGCGCGAGATCAAACGGCCGATATCGTCATCCGCATGAGCCGCCAGCGCGGTCAGGCAGGCGGTCGCGCTGATCAGGAGGCCGATCGCCAGCATCTTCACGGGGAAAACCACGAAGTCGCTGGGCGCGGCCGCGCGCAGAACGGTATCGAGGAACGACCACAGCGAGGTCGGCACCACGCCCAGCAGGTTGGCGATCGCGAAACCGACCAGGATCGTCACGAGGATGAAAACGATTCCCAGCGTATAGGATGCCAGGGCGAAGGCGATTCCGCGCGGCATGACCAGGATCTGGAACGGATCGATGCCTTGCGCCTGCAGGGCACGGAGCTGCCGCTCGGCCTGCACTTGGCCGAGCTCGGTCAGCATGGCCGAGCCGCTACGGCCCAGCAGGATCACGCCGACCAGAATCGGCGTTACCTCGCGCAACAGAATGACGACGAGGATGGTGCCCAGCAATCCCTCCTGCCCGGCCACACGCAGCCAATAGATCGCCTGATAGACCATGCCAATCCCGACCAGCACCGCGACAAAGATCGTCGCCGTCAAGCTGCCGCCGAGCGCCATGCGCAACATGCGCCGGAATTCCGATCGTACCGACCGCCGCCAAGCACGCGGCGACAGCGCCTCGGCCACGATTCCGGCGGTCAATGCCATCAGGGACAACACGAACCCCAGCCGCACGCGCACCAAGCGTCCCAGCCATGCTATGGGCCGGCGCGGACTCCACCGGACGGGCGGCCGCGCGAGCGCTGGGGTCACGTCCGTCACAGCTGGCCTGCCAGGACGAAGGTGCGCGATTGGCCGACGCCTGGCAGGTAGAAGGTGCCGCGCGGCCGGAACAGGAAGTCCTGGCGCAGCCTGGCATAGGCGCCGGCGCTGGCCTGGATCGCGCCGGGCGCGGCCGACTGCGCCATGATGTCCGCCGTCTCAAACGCCTCGCCCCACAGATTGAACTGCTGCCGCTCCCGGCCGACCATGCACCCGTAGCACCCACCGAAGCCGAGGCCGATCCGGAACTCCGCACCATGCCCGGTGGTATCGATCAGGTGCGACAGGCGATCCCGAATGGCGATGGCCAATGCCGCGACCCATGTCATCGCGTCTTCGTCATGTTTTTCGAAGCCGGCGGCGGCGATCGCCTCCTGCCCCACGAACTTCAGGTAGGTCACGCCATGCTCGGCGGCGATCTCCTGCAGGCATTCGGAGATCTGCACGGCCATGCCGGTCTCGCCGGACCCGCATTTCTTGGCCAGTTCCAAGGATCCCGACAGGGACAGCGCCATCACGGCCACATCAGGGAAATATTCGGCCTGCAAGCTGGCACGCTCGGTGGCCGAAGGGGCAAGATCGGCGGAGAGGATCGGGTGGACGGACGGCTCCGCCGGCGCCCGCTCTCTTGCGGTCTGCGCCGGCGCGACCTCGGCCGGCCGATCGCCCTCCTCCGGCCCGGCATTCAGGACCGAGCACAGCATCGCGGCGACCGTGCGCAGGAAATCCTTCGTCCCTTCCAGCGATCCGGGATCCTCCAGGCAGATCGCGCCCACCACCTGCTCTCCCCGCCGCAGCGGAATCACGGTGAGGGCGCGGCTGCCCAGCGATTGCATGATGATCTGATGGAATTGCGCGCTGCGCCGGTCGGCAGCGGCATCGGCAAGCGACAGTTCCTCGCCGCTTTCCAGCAACTCGAAGAAGGCCGACAGCTCGCGCCGATGTAGCTCGAACCCGCCGGCGTGGCCCTGGCTGTCGCGGTCGTAGCTGTCGGGACAGCGCAGAATCTGGTTGCGCGCCGTCAGGCGCCACACGCTGGCACGGCGGGCTGCTGTCACGTCGACCAGGCCTTCCGTCAGGGCCGGGGGCGATTCGCCGGCTTCCGCCGCGATCTGGTTCGAAATAGCGGTATAGGCGGTGCTCTGTCGCGTCATGATCCGCCCGCGCTCGGTCATCAGCCGAATGGAGCGGTCGGAGCGCAGGCCCTGCCGGACCAGCAGGACGGCTAGCCCGACCACCGCCAGGACAATCACCAGCGACATGATGAGCGCGGTCCGGTTGTTGCTGGCGACGAACCCGATGAAATCATCCTCGGGAACGACGATCAGGACCCACCACTTATGCGTGGTGCCCGGCAGCGGCGTGACACTCGAGATATAGCGGGTGCCGTCTTGCTCTATGATCCGTCGCCCCTGCCCTTCGACGCGAAAGCGGTCGAAGGCGGCCGTCAGGATCGCGTCGTCAAGCTCATCCACCTTCGGTGGGATGAATTGATCGCCGGTCGGCTTGATCATCTTTTCCGAATCCGGAACCGCGATCAGGTGGCCGTCGTTATCCATGATAAGGGCACGCCCATGCACTCCGATCTCCAACGAGCTCAGAAATCGCGACAGCTCTTCCAGCGTGACGTCGACGCCGAATACCCGATCGGTGCCGCTCCGCTCCGGCACGCGGGTTGAGACCGTGATGCCCGGCTTCTTGTCGCTAAAGAAAATGTAGATGCCGGTCCAGTATACTTCGCCCCCCTTTACCGCCCCTTGGAACCATGGCCTGGTGCGCGGGTCATAGGTATCCGTCGGATCTTCCCGCCGCGAAACTTCGTCGCCCGCTGCGTTCCGGTCGATCAGAAGGACGGTGCGGACACCGCCATTGATGATCTCCTTTGTCTCCACGCCATCCTCGTGCCGGCGCACCATCAGAAAATCGCCGTCGCTGTCGCCGACATAGAATGACGCAATCTGAGGCAGCTCCTTAAGCACGCTCATGGCGAACCGCTCGGCGGTCCCGCTCCGCTGCATCCTGGGCATGTCGACGGCGATGTCCCGCATGATCCGCAGCGCCCGCTCGCACGGATCGAGAAAGGCCGAGACCCGCTGCGCGATCTGCGCATCCAGCGTGGTCAGGAGGTCGTCGGACAAGGCAAGGACGCCGCGCCGGTTGGCGCTGTGCGAGTAGAGGGCGATGGCAATGATCGCCACGATCACCAGCGCGATGCCGAAGATCGGCACGCCGATCCGCAGCAGGGCGCGCCGCCGGCGGCGGCGGACCGCAACGGCGTCCTCGGAGATGTCGACAACCCGGCTGATGCTTGCCATGCCCCTCCCGAAGGTCGCTTCGCAGATAGGACTGACCGACACTCTAACGCAGAATCAGCGGGTTGGAAGAGGCTCCACGGGCATTGGCTAGCGTCGCGCGCCGGGCTATGTCGTCATCGATCGCCGTGCCGATCGCTCCATGGACCGGCGGCTCACGCCTTCGCGTGGGCGCCGCGATATTTGAAGCTGTCGTCGAAGCGGTTGGCCAGATGCTGCCCCATCGTGATCGGCGCGTAGTGTGGCGTGCGGTCGGGACCGATACAGTTCGCCAGCGGCTCGATCACGCAATCGTAGTTGGGATCGAAGAACAGCACGGTCGAATAGCGGTCACGGCCCGCGCTGTTGATCACCCGGTGCGGGGTGGCCGGCCACAGGTCGTTGGTCCAGCGCGCCATGGCGTCGCCGAGATTGCAGGTGAAACTGCCGGGGATCGGCGGGGCCGCGATCCATTCACCGGCCGCGTTCCGCAATTGCAGGCCGCCGACGGCATCCTGGGACAGGATCGAGACCAGGCCATAGTCCGAATGCTCGGCAATGCCGATCCACTCGCCGCTGGCGATGGTCCCGCCCTGGGGCGGATAGCGCAGAACCCGAAGCTGCGCCAGCGGCTTGTCGATCCTGTTGCTGAAGAAATGCTCCGGCAGCCCAAGGCCGATCGCGAAGGCGCGGCACAGCAGCCCCGCCAGCGCCAGCATGTCCGCATAGTAGGCCCGCATGCAGGGCTCGAAGTCCGGCGGATCGGCGGGATAGACATTGGGTCCGTGGAACGGCTTGCCCGCCAGCACGTCGGGATCTCCGAGCGGGAGATCGAGGGCCATATCGAAGGCCTCCTTGAGATCGCCGCTCTTGGTCAGGCCCTCGTCCGCGATGCCGATATAGCCGCGATGGAACCGTGTGTTCCGGATATGGAGTTGCTCCTTCTCGGCCGCCGGCAAGGCGAAAAAGGCGCGCGCATTGGCGAGTACCCGGTCGACCAGCGCCTGCGGCACCCCATGATTGACGAGGTAGAAGAAGCCGATCTGCCGGCAGGCATGGGCGATCTCGCCGGCGACCCGCGCGCGGTCCTCGGCCGTTCCGTCTCGAAAAGGCGCAAAATCGACGACCGGCACGCTGGACAGCGGCACGCGCTTGCCGGTCAGGTGAGGGGCGAGGCGCGCAGCTTGCACCGAATGGCACTCCCTGGAGAAGATCGTTCGCATACAAACAAATTGCCGGCTGGGTGGCAAGAGCGGCCCTGATGGCGCTGCCCATGAGCCGTTGATTTGATTGATTGTTTGCAATGGAGTTCCGAGGGCCAATCCTGAAATTTCCCGCTGGCCAGCCACTTGAAAGCGATATAATCCGCGCGACTGCGCATGG
>DASYRS010000153.1:0-5991 GCA_036004205.1 Dongiaceae bacterium | reverse complement strand
ATCATGCTGGGCGGGGCGGGCTATTACCTGGCGACAAAGGTCGGGAAAGACGCGGTGGCGGCTTTCGACTGGAGCGATCCGGAGAAGTCGGCCGATGAAGCGCTCATGCAACTGGTCCTGCAGCAGGTGCGGGATTGCTTGACCAATGGTTCGGCCAGCGATCCACAAGCCTGCGTAGTCGAGCGCGTTACCAAAGCGCTCGATCTGACCGAAGCGGATGTCGATCCGTGCAACGTCCTCAGTGACGACGACCAGGAATACGGCCACTGCATCGGCGATGCTTTCGCCTACAAATACGTGAGCGCGGGCCTCGAGCGGATGTAGCGGCGCGCCCTATCCGACCTTGGCGTCGAGCCAGCCCGAGAGGTCGCTGAGCGCGCGGCGGGACATCAGCGGCTTGCGCTGGGCCTTCCATTCCTTGATCTCGCCGCGCGTGAGGCCGTCCGGTTCCGGCAGCACCGGGAACAGGCCGAAATTGACATTCATCGGCTGGAAGCTGGCGCTGTCGGCATTCACCGTGATGTGGCGCAGCAGCGCGCCCAGCGCCGTCGTCGCCGGCGGCGGAACCACGCCGACGCCCAGCCGCTCGGCGGCGGCAAAGCGGCCGGCCAACAGGCCGATCGCCGCGCTCTCGACATAGCCCTCGACCCCGGTAATCTGGCCAGCGAAGCGCAGGCGCGGCATCGCCTTCAGGCGCAGCTTCTCGTCGAGCAGTTTCGGTGAGTTGATGAAGGTGTTGCGATGGAGGCCGCCGAGGCGCGCGAACTCGGCGCGCTCCAACCCCGGAATGGTGCGGAAGATGCGCACCTGCTCGGCGTGCTTCAGCTTGGTCTGGAAACCGACCATGTTGAAGAGCGTGCCGAGCGCATTGTCCTGGCGGAGCTGCACCACGGCGTAAGGCGGCCGGCTGGCGCGCGGGTTGGTGAGGCCGACCGGCTTCATCGGGCCGAAGCGCAACGTGGCGGGTCCGCGCTCCGCCATCACCTCGATCGGCAGGCAGCCTTCGAAATAGGGCGTGTCGGTCTCCCACTCCTTGAAGGCGCCCTTCTCGCCGGCCAGCAGGGCGGCGATGAACGCAAGATACTCCGGCTTCTCCAGCGCGCAGTTGATGTAGTCGCCCGTCCCGCCGGTCTCGTTGCGGTCCCAGCGCGATTGCAGCCAGGCTTTGTCCATGTCGATCGTCTCGCGATAGACGATCGGCGCGATCGCGTCGAAGAAGCTGAGCGCGCTCTCGCCGGTGAGGCCGCGGATCGCTTCCGACAAGGCGGGCGAGGTCAGCGGCCCGGTGGCGACGATCACGCTGTCCCATTCCGCGGGCGGCAGGCCGGCGACTTCGCCGCGCCGGATCTCCACCAGCGGATGGGCGGCGAGGCGTTCGGTGACGGCGCGCGCGAAACCGTCGCGGTCGACCGCGAGCGCGCCGCCGGCCGGCAGGCGGTGCGCGTCGGCGGAGGCGAGGATCAGCGATCCGGCCCGGCGCATCTCCTCGTGCAGCAGGCCGACGGCGTTGTTCTCCGCATCGTCGGAGCGCAGGGAGTTGGAGCACACCAGCTCGGCGCAGTTCTCGGTCTGGTGCGCCTCGGTCGCGCGCAGGGGGCGCATCTCGTGCAAGACGACCGGCACGCCGGCCTGGGCCAGGTGCCAGGCGGCCTCGCTGCCGGCAAGGCCGGCGCCGATGACATGGACGGGAGGGGACGTTCGGTCGCTCATGGCGGTCTGATACTGGTTGGGGCGGGCGACCTCAAGTGCCATCGTCGGAACGGTTTGGCGGGCGAGAGCGCCCATAAGCCGGCAAATTGCCGCAACACCCGAGGAAAATTCAGCTTTTCATAACCAATTGCCGCCAAGACAATGGACAAGTGGGGCAAATCCGCCAATCATCGGATGCAAAAGGGGGACTCGGGCCACCATGATACAGCGCCTGAATCCGGCGAGCGTGTCGGCGCCATTCAGCCGATATTCCCATGCGGTGAGCGTGCCGCAGGGCTATCGCTGGCTCTACGTTTCGGGCCAGGTCGGCGCCGACCGGGACCGCAAGATCGCAAACGGCTTCGAGGCCCAGGCGGAAATGGCCTGGAGCAACCTGATCGCCTGCATCAAGGCGTCGGGCTTCGAGGTTCAGGATCTGGTGAAGGTGACCCTTCTGTTGACCCGGGCGAGCGACATTGCCGCCTCGCGCTTGGTGCGCGACCGCATGCTGGGTCCGGTGGAGCCGGCCAGCACGCTCATGATCGTCGCGGGGCTGGCGGCGCCGGAGCTGTTGATCGAGGTCGAGGGGGTAGCGGCACGCGCCGCCGACGGCACGTCATGAATCCCGAGCACGATCCGTTCGCCGACCGCCGCTCCACGGTCCGCAAGAAGATGATGCGGGCGGCCAGGGTGTTTTTCAACGACCGGCAGAGCCTGATCGATTGCACCATCCTCGATCTGTCGGATGGCGGGGCGAAGCTGGAATTCGCTAGCCGGCAGGTCCTGCCGCGCACCTTCGACCTGCAAATGCAGAGCGGCGCGATCTACCGCTGCGAAGTGCGCTGGGCTAAGGATAACTTCTTCGGCGTTCGTTTCCTGGACGACAACGAGTAGGGCGCGGGCGCGTCATGACCGACGATCCAGGCGGCACGGGAACCAGTCGCCGCGGTCAGGACCGGCGGACCGTCCTCAAGGGCGCGAAGGTCGTGTTCAACGACGGCAAGAGCATGCTGGTCTGCCGGGTACGCGACCTGTCGCCGGGAGGAGCCCGCCTCGAATTCCCGCCACGCCAAGCCCTGCCCGACAGCTTCGAGCTTCATGTCGTCGGCCAGCCGGTGCGCCGATGCGAGCGACGGTGGACCCGGAACAATATCGTTGGCGTACGGTTTGTGGAGCAGGAGACATAGCGGGCCCCGGCCATGAGCGACGATTCCGACGACTATGCAGGCGAACGCCGCGGCGGCAACCGCCGAACCGCTCTCAAGAGCGGCCATATCGTCTACAACGACGGCAAGAGCGTTATCCCTTGCCGGATCCGCAACATCTCCGACGGCGGGGCGAAGCTGGAACTCGGCACTCCGCAATTGCTGCCGCATACTTTCGAGCTTCAGATTCCCGGCATGCCGATCCGCCAGTGCAGCTTGCGCTGGGCCAAGGACAATCTTGTCGGCGTGCAATTCGAAGGCTGAGCAGCCGTCAGCTTGAGCTGCGATCGTATTGCGGCAGGCCGTCGGCCAGCTTGATCCACGGCAGCTTTTCCGCCACGTGCACATGGAACTGCGGCGCAAAGTCCGCCGGATGCTCGAGGCTGGCGGCATAGAAGTGTGTCTCGTCCGGCCAGCGGTCGCTTTCGAACGCGACCGGCGATCCGCAATTGGCGCAGAACAACCGGCGCACGCCCGGCGAGGACCGGTACACACTGGGCTTGCTGCCGGTGAAGCGACATGCGCTCCTCGGCACGCCGAACCAGGTCGTGAAGGGCGAGGAGGTCGCCCGCCGGCAGCTCTCGCAATGGCAATGGCCGCGCCAGGTCTCCGGCCCCCGATATTCGAACGTCACCTTGCCGCACAGGCAACGGCCTTTCTTCGCATCCACCCTGAACCTCCCTTCATCAGACGGGTTGTTCGATGCCCTCCGCCTTCAGCATGCGCGCGTAGGCGGGCCGCGCCATCGCGGCGCGGACCAGCGTGTTGACATTGGGATTGGCATGGGCGGGCGTCGCCATGGTGCGGGTCCAGCGCACCAGCATCGCCAGATAATAGTCGCAGACATAGAGCGTTGAGCCGCAGAGGTAGGGGCCGTTTTCGGCGAGCTGCTGGTCGATGAAGGCGAAGTGCTTGCCGGTTCTTCGTTCGCCGGCTTGCTTGAATTCGGCTTGGCGCGCGGCATCATCGATGTAGAAGTTCGGGCGCCAGTAGTGCATCAGCGCCTCCTGCACCGTGTTGGTGAGGTGCGCCATCCATTGCAGGAAGGGGCCGCGATCCGGATCGCCGGGCGGGGGCGCCAGCCGCGCCTCGGGATGCCGCTCCGTCAGGAACAGCGAGATGGCCGCCGATTCATACATGACCTTGCCGCCGTCATAGATCAGGGTCGGCACGCGCGCATGAGGGTTGAGCTTGAGATAGTTCGGATCGTGCTGCTGTCCGGCATCGAGATCGACCTTGATGAGCTCGAACGGCGCGCCGATGTCTTCGAGCATCGCATGGGGCGCCATAGCGGCGCTGCCCGGCGCCCAGTAGAGTTTGTACATGGGGCTCCCCCTTGCCACCTTCTAGAGCATCGCGAGGCGTTCCAGCAGCACGGTGCGGACGCGGTCAGCGTCGCAGGACACCGCCACCCGGATATGGCTCTCGCCCTGGTCGACGCGGAACCGGGTCTGCCCGGCGCGCTCGGAATCCTTGGTCTCGATCTCCAGCGCGGTCGTGCGCGCATTGAACAGGTTCGGCGCGATCAGCCACAGCACGGCCAGCGGATCATAGAGCGCGGCAGCGGGCTTCTCGAACGAGCGCAGATAGAACTCGAGCATATCGGCGCCGGCCTCGCAGCAGGGGCGATTGATGGTCCGCAGCAGATCGATCCACAGGCGGTCGACGCTGGCTTGCCGCGCGACTTCCAACGGCGCCCAGAACATCGGCCGGCCGCATTCCAGCACGATGCGCGCCGCCTCCGGATCGACATGGACATTGAATTCCGCGTAGCGCGAGGAATTGCCGTTCTCTGGATTCAGCGATCCGGCCATCAGGACGATTTCTCGGATCGCGGCGGCAATGCCCGGCTTTTGCTGCAGCGCCTGGGCCAGGTTGGTCTGCGGCCCCAGCAGCACGAGCGTCTGGCTGTCCGGCTGCGCCGCGGACAGCAGCTCGATCAGCGCCTCGACCGCCGAGCCGCGGCTGCCGTTCGGCCCGTCCGGGATGACGGTGCCGCCGATGCCGTTCTGGCCGTGGATGTCCTCAATGGTGCTCCAGGTGCCGGCCAGCGGCCGCTCGGCGCCGCGAAAGATCGGCACGCCCGGCTTGTTGGCCAGCGCCATCAGGGCGGCCGCGTTGCGCGTGGTGCGGTTGATGCCGACATTGCCGGCGACGGTGGTGACGGCGCGGATCTCCAGCTCCGGCGAGGCGCAGGCCAGGAACAACGCCAGCGCGTCGTCGATCCCCGGATCGGTGTCGATGATGATCGGTCGTTTAGCGGCCACGGGTGCCGGACCGCCGCGTGCGCTTGGGAGCGAGATAGGGGGCGAGATACTTGCCGGTATAGGAGGCGGGCGTTTCCGCCACCTGCTCCGGCGTGCCCGCCGCCACCACGCGCCCACCCTTGTCGCCGCCCTCGGGGCCGAGGTCGACGATCCAGTCGGCGGTCTTGATGACTTCGAGATTGTGCTCGATCACGATCACGGTGTTCCCCTGGTCCACCAGTTGATGCAGCACTTCGAGAAGCTTTCGCACATCTTCGAAATGCAGGCCAGTGGTCGGTTCGTCCAGGATGTAGAGGGTTCGGCCTGTCGCCCGACGGGACAGCTCCTTGGCCAGCTTCACGCGCTGCGCCTCGCCGCCCGAGAGGGTGGTGGCCGCCTGGCCCACATGGATGTAGCCGAGCCCGACCTGCTCCAGCATCGCCAGCTTGTCGCGGATCGCCGGGACGGCGCGGAAGAACTCGACCCCTTCCTCAACCGTCATCTCAAGGACGTCGGCAATCGACTTGCCTTTGAAGGTTATTTCCAGGGTCTCGCGGTTGTAGCGCTTGCCCTTGCACTGGTCGCACTGGACATAGACGTCGGGCAGGAAGTGCATCTCGATCTTGATGACGCCATCGCCCTCGCAGGCCTCGCAGCGGCCACCCTTCACGTTGAAGGAGAAGCGGCCGGCCTTGTAGCCGCGCACCTTTGCCTCGGGCAGTCCGGAGAACCACTCGCGGATCGGCGTGAAGGCGCCGGTATAGGTCGCCGGATTCGAGCGCGGGGTGCGGCCGATCGGCGACTGGTCGATGTCGATGACCTTGTCGAGATATTCGATGCCCTCGATTCGG
>DASYRS010000152.1:0-2488 GCA_036004205.1 Dongiaceae bacterium | reverse complement strand
CAGCGTGATCGGGCTTTTCGTATTCTTCAATCCATTGCTGAGCGATCTCTTTGTCGGAACCTGGCCGATTCTGAACCGCCTGCTCTTCGCGTACGGAATCACGGCGGCTGCCCTGATCGTCCTGGGACGTGCCATGGATGGCCAAACCTTCCTGGGCTATGCAGGCGCACCGCTGACGCTGGCGGTGAAGCTGATTGCCCAATTCGCCTTGCTCCTGCTGGTGACGATCGAAGCCGGCCAGTTCGTCGACTGGCTGGGGATCCGGGATTCCGGAACGCTGCTGGTGAAATTCAGCGCGGTCATCGCGGTGTGGCTGGTGGTCGCTTTGGCGGTGGACCAATACGTCCGGCGGCGCGGCAATCGGCGCTTGCTGGCTTATGCTTGGGGTTATGCGGCGTTGGCCGCGATTGCCTTCATCGCCGCCCCGATGCTCCTCGAAAACCCGTTCCTGGGTCGGGTTCTGGTCGGAACGACTCTGGTGTTCAATCGCCTGCTGATGGTCTATCTGCTGCCCTGCCTGATGTTCGCGGCCATCGCGGCGCGGCTCGGAGCCTGCCCCTACCTGAAGGAGCGCCCGTCCTGGCCGGCCGCCGGATTCGCGCTCCTGTCTTTGATCGCCGGCTTCGTCTGGCTGTCGGCGCAGGTGCGTCAGGCCTTCCAGGGACCGATCCTGTACGGCGGCTGGACCAGCGATGCCGAGCTCTACACCTATTCACTGGTCTGGCTCGGCTATGGCCTCGCCTTGCTCGGGCTCGGAGTCTGGCAGCGATCACAGCCGATCCGCTATGCCTCGGCGGCTGTCGTGCTGATGACGGTGTGCAAGGTGTTCCTGATCGATGCGGCTGGGCTCACCGGCCTCTATCGCGTGGCATCGTTCCTCGGCCTCGGCATCAGCCTGATCGCGATCGGCTATCTCTACCAGCGACTGCTGCTAAAACGCCGATAGGGATCGGCGGGGCTTGTCAGCCCATCTTCTTGCGGTTCTTCCACGCTCCGGTGCCGCGCCAATAGACGCAGTCGCGGCACAGCACCGCGTCGGGCGCGTGGTCGGGCAGCGCCTTGACGCGCTCGTAGATCGGCCTGAGGTCGCGTTGCAAGGCGGCGAACAGATCGCCGAAGCTCTCCAGCACGAAATAGGTCTCCTGGAAATCGTCGATCCGATAGAGCGTGTTCATCACGCGCTCCAGGTCGAACTCGACCCGGTTCGGGCTGGGATCGTCGACGCAGAACGAGGTCTCGGCGAAGGAAGAGAGGATGCCGGCGCCGAACGCCTTCATCTTGGCCCCTTCGCGGATCAGGCCGAATTCCACGGTGTACCAATAGAGCCGCGCCAGGTACTGCGTCATGCCGAGGCGCTCCGCCTCCGCGCCCTTGACGCCATAGAGCTGCAGGAAGTCGGCGAACACCGGATCGAACAGCAGCGGCACATGGCCGAAGAAATCGTGGAAGATGTCCGGCTCGACCAGGTAGTCGATCTCCTCCGGCTTGCGCAGCCAGATGGTGACGGGAAACCGCCGCTCCGCCAGATGCGCGAAGAACGCGGTATCGGGGATGAAGCCGGGAACTGCGACCAGCCGCCAGCCGGTCGCGGCCTGCAGCTTCTGCGACACTTTCTCGAGGTTCGGGATGGCCTTGCTGAAATCCAGCTCGTCGAGCGATTCCAGCACCACCTTGGCCGCGTATTTCGGCATCAGGGCCGCCTGGCGCTCATAGAGCTTGCGCCACAGCGCATGCTCGGCCTCGGTGTAGGCGTTCCAATCCTGCTGGATGGTGAAGTCCGCGGCCGCCTTGGAATAGTCGCCGCGCAGCTCGTGCGACGTGGTCGCGACGCTAAAGGCAGGCTCGCTGCTTTTCTTTTCCATCCGGCTCATGCGGCGGTGTCCTTGGCGGCGCTGTCCTTCAAGACGCCGCGTTTCACCTGGTCGCGCTCGATCGATTCGAACAGCGCGCGGAAGTTGCCTTCGCCGAAGCCTTCATCGCCCTTGCGCTGGATGATCTCGAAAAAGATCGGGCCGACCATGGTCTGGGTGAATATCTGCAGCAGCAGGCCGCCGCTGGGCGAGCCGTCGAGCAGGATGCCGAGCTCCTTCAGCTTCGCCACATCCTCGCCATGGCCCGGCAGGCGCTCCGCCAGCATCTCGTAGTAAGTCTCCGGCGGCGGAGCCATCAGCTCCACCTTGTTGGCGCGCAGGCGGCGCACGGTCTCGTAGATGTTGGTGGTGGACATCGCGATATGCTGGATGCCCTCGCCCTTGTATTCGCGCAGATATTCCTCGATCTGCGACTTGTCGTCGGAGGATTCGTTGATCGGGATGCGGATCTTGCCGTCGGGCGAGGTCATGGCGCGGGACTTCAATCCCGTCAGCTTGCCCTCGATGTCGAAGTAGCGGATTTCGCGGAAGTTGAAGAGCGTCTCGTAGAACTGCGCCCAGTGATCCATCCGGCCGCGATAGACGTTGTTGGTGAGATGGTCGATCTCGACCAGGCC
>DASYRS010000151.1:0-15773 GCA_036004205.1 Dongiaceae bacterium | reverse complement strand
ATGGTGAAGCCTTCGTCCGTCGGCGGCAGGTCTTCCTTGGGCACGCCGGTGACCGACGCCTTGGCATAGACCGGCGCGTCGCCGCGGTTGGTGAAGGTCTTGCCCGTGGGCAGCGACATGGTCGCGGGCATGTAGAAGGTCTTGTCCTGCACCACACTGACGCCGTCGGAGACGTCGAGCTTCAGGCCGCTCGCCTGCCCCGCCGTCGCCTTGGCCGCCAGCAGCATCCACACCTCCTCTTGGGTGCTGAGCCAGCGGTCCTGGCCCTGCATGTCGGCGACCCGGCTAACTAGCGGTGTCGGATCGAGGCCGGATTGCTTGCTCTCCGCCATCAGGAACGCGACCGCCGCCAAGTCGCGCAGCTTCGAGCCGTAGTCCCACCAGGTGTAGCCGCGCCGCTCCGCGCCCTTCGCGGCGGCGTCGAACAATTCGGTCGCGCGCTGCTGCTCGCCATTCATCGCCAGAGCGGCGGCGAGATGCGCGAGCGCCAGGGCCGGCGCCGATTTCTGCGACAGCTGATCGGCGGCATAGCGCAGATCGGCCAGCTTGTCCTGTCCGGCGCGCGCCAGCACATAATGCGCATAGGCCTGCGCCGAGGGTCCGCGGCCATAGCGGTCCTCGTCATTGCCGGCGCCGTTCTCGCCCGCCGCCAGCTTGCGCATGCCGTCCAGGCCCAGATCGATGGCGGATTGCGGAACCTGGTAGCCCTTCTCCTTCGCCCGCATCAGGAAATCCATGGTGAAGGCGGAGAGCCAGGGCTCGGCGGAATCGAACGCGGTCCACAGGCCGAACAGCCCGTCGAAGCGCTGGCGGTTGAGCGTGCTCTGGATCGCCTTGTTCAATTGCTCCTTGTCGATCTGCTTGTAGCGGTCTTCCAGCGACCACAGATCGGCCACGTCGCCGGCGATCAGCAGCGGATAGGCCCTGGAGATGGTCTGCTCCAGGCAGCCATAAGGGTAGTGCTCCAGGTTGGCGAGGATGGTCTGCACGTCGAGGTTGGGCGTGGTGCTGAAGCTCGCCCGCAAGGCCGCGCCTTCAAGGAACGGATCGAGCGCGGCCTGGTTCAGCGTCATGGACTCGCCTGGCATCAGCCGCATGGTCAGCGATTCCGTGACCGGCGTGTTGGTCGGCCGCACCGGGATCGCGATGGTGCGGTCGAGCGTGTAGCCTCCCGGGCCTTTCAAGGTCAGCGTGATCTCGCCATTGCCGACACGTTGGCCCAGCAGCGCGACCCGCAGATGCGTGGTTGCGCCCTGCGCCAGCTCGACCCCGATATTCGCCCCCTCGCCCAGTTGCACGTCGCCGGTGGAGTTGAACGCGACGTCGTAGCGTCCCGCGGCGCCGTCCAGGTTCTGCAAGGTCAGCGACAGGTTGCTCTTGTCGCCCGGCGCCAGGAAGCGCGGCGCGGAGATTTCGGCGATCACCGGATCGCGCACCACCAGCCCCGCCTCTGCCCAGCCGACGTTCTGCGCGTCGTACGCGACAGCCATCAGCCGCAGCCGGCCATTGTAGTCGGGAATGTCGAACGCGACCTTGGCCTTGCCGTCCTGGCCCACTTCGACCAGGCCGGAATAGAGCGCGACCAGCTTGATGTTCTTGGGCGCACCGCGCTGGGCGGACTCACCGTCGCCGCCTTCGCGAATCTGGCCTCGGCCGCCAGCCTTGCCGTCGATCAACTGGCCATAGAGATCGCGCAGTTCGACCTGCAGGCGCTTCTTGCCGAAGAAATACTCGACCGGGTCGGGCGTCTTGAAGTCGGTCAGGGTCAGGATGCCTTCATCGACCGCCGCGACGGTGAGGTACGCCGTCGCACCGCTGATGTTGGAAAGGCTGACTGGAATCTCGACCCGCTGGCGCGGCGTCACCTTGTCCGGCACCTGCACCTGCACCTGGATGGTGCGCGGCGTGGAATCGACCGCCAGCCATGCGACGCCGACTGCGCGGCCGGGGCCGCGCTCCTGCTCCTTGCCCGGGCGGAACGCGCTCGCCAGCACATAGGCGCCGGCGCCCCATTCGGGGTCGATTTCGATCTCGACCACCTTGCCTTCGGCCGGCAGCGAGACGACGCGCGAGCTCAACACCCGGTCCGTCGCGATGGTGACCAGGGCCTCGCCCGCGAAAGGGGCGCGCAACTGGATCTGCGCCGTCTCGCCGGCCTTGTACCTCTGCTTATCGCTGACGACCTGCAGGCGGTCGGGGGATTCGCCGCTGCCGGGCTTCGCCGACCAGCCCGCATGGAAACGCATGGAACTGGCGACGCTAGTCGCGGGATCATAAACCTCCAGCCGGAAATTGCCCCATTGCACCGGCTGCGCGAGCTTCGCCGGGCCGCTGGCGCTGGCCGCGATTGTTCCGGTCGTAGCCGCGCCGTCGTGGATCGAGATGTGATAGTCCCACGAACCACTGGCATAGAACCAGTCGTAGTCCCACTCCTCGCGCACCAGCCGATATTGCAGTGCTGGAGTCGCCTGCTCCTTGCCATCGGCATCGAGGGCGATGATCTCGAATTGCGCGTTGCTGTTCTCGGCGACCTCCTCATCCGGGAACAGCGGCTTGATGCCGAGATAGAGCTTCTTGTCGCGCACCGGCAGATCGACGCTCTCGATCACCGGCCTTCCGCCGAACTCGTAGACCTCGACCCGCAAGGTTGCCTTCAACGGCGATTGCGCATCCGGCAATTCCTCGACGTCGACCGGCAAGGAGAAGCCGCCGGCCGCATCGGTGCGCATGTCGGCGAATGAGACGCGCATCGGGTCGGTCTCCTCTTCCTCCAACCCAAAGCGATAGCCTTCAAATTGCGGGAATGGATCGCGGTCGGGCTGGGCCACCAGGTCGGACTTGACCTTGAGGTCCGCCGCCGGCGCGCCATAGAGGAACTTGGCATCGCCCGCCACAGTCAGCACTTGGCCCGGAACGACGGTGGCGGCGGAGGGCGTCAGCTTGGTCTCGATCCGCGCCGGCACCACCTCCTCGACCAGGAAGCTCTGCGACGCGATCGCTGGCGCGTGCGGGTCGACGAAGGCCTCGACCGTCCATTGCCCGGTGCGCGCGGAATCGGAGATCGCGATGTCCTGCCGGAATCCGCCGGCCGCGTCTTTCAGATTCTCGAAGCGCTGCGCCTCCACGCCGTCCGGTCGCACCAGCCGCAGGGTGATCGGCAGGTTCCCGACGCCCTTGCCAGCCCAGTCGCGCAGCAGCGCGCCCAGATGCACGGTCTCGCCGGGGCGATAGACGCCGCGGTCGGTATAGATGAAGAGGTCGTAATTGGCCGACGCCACGCGCCCGCCGACACCGCGATCGCTGAGGTCATAGGCCGCGCGCGTCAGATCGAGGAAACTGAAGTCCCCATCCCTGCGGAACGCGGTGACCGCCGTTGCCGTGCGGCCACCCGCGCCTTCAAGCAGCCCGCGATCGAAATGCGCCATGCCGTCGCGGTCGGTGGTGGCGACGCTCAGCACGTCGTTGTTGCGGGCGAGCAATTGCACCTTGACCCGGTTCAACGGCGTCGCGGTCTCCAGCGACCGCACGAAGACGCTGAGCCCGTCCTCGCCCGACATGGTGGTGAGGCCGATATCGGAGACGACGATCCACTGCGTCGCATAGACATCCCAATAATCCCGCGCCTGCTCCTCGGTCTCGTCGAGCCGCGCCGCCCGCCCCATCAGCAGATAGACGCCCGGCTCCAGCTCCGGCACCATCTCCAGCACCGGGACCGAGGTCACGACGCGCACGTTGCGCTCGCCCTCGACCGGCATCGAGCCTTGCCAGATCTGCTCGCCCGCTTCGTCGGCGATCCGCTGACGGTCCCAGTCGTAGAGATTGTTGAGGAAGTTGCCGCGGTTGATCTCGGCCACCAGATTGCGGTCGGCGATGCGCAGCAGTTTCAGCTTGGTGAACTCGACATTGACGGTGGTGAGCGGCACGCCGGTCGATCCCACCTTGGGCAGCACATAGGCCTGCTTCTGGAATCCGACGCTGGGTTCCCGGTCGCCGATCCCGACCTGCACGATCTCGTCCTGCGCCAGCTGGCCGATCTCACCCGGCAGCCCGCTCTTCAGCGTCACCTGATAGCTGTTGCCGTAGCTGAGCCCGTCCAGGCACAGCTTGCGTCCGTCGGCGCGATAGGCGATCTGGGTTTCCGGCTCGACCCGCACGTAATCGTCATAGGCCAGTTGCCGCGTCCCGAGCAGGCGGCGGTCGAATTGCAGGCAAACCTGCGGACGGTCGCCGTCGGTGGAGGTCTCCATCGTCTCGTAATGGAACGGGATGGAGCGGCTGAGGCGCTGATAGGAGGCGCGCGCGTCTGGATCCTGGGTCAGCTGCACTGCCGCGTCATAGGCCTCCAACGCCTCGCCCGCGCGGTTCACGTGTTCCAGCGCCTTGCCGAGCGTGAGGTACGCCGCCGCCTTCTGCCCGGAATCCTGCGCCGCTTCGGTCGCGAGATAGGCGGCATAGGCCGCATCGAGGCCTTTGTTCAACTTGGTCTTGATCTGCGCCAGCGTGATCCAGAGCTGATAATCCTCGTACCCGGCCGGTACCATGCTTTCGGCCTGGGCTTCCGCCGCCACCGGGTCATCGCCGGCGGCCAGCTCCCGCAGCGTGGCGCGCGCATCCTCCGCCTCGCCGTCCGCCGCTTTCAGATTGTAGAGCTGGCTGCGGTATTCATAGGCGGCGGAAGCGAGCGGCTGCAGATCGGCGCTCGCCGACGGAATTGCGATGAAGACGAGCAGCAGGCAGGCCAGGCGTCGCATGACGGCGGTCATGGCAGGATTACTCCGGGAGCGATGGAAATGGGATGTTCACGCACGGAACTAGACCAGAAGGCGCGGGCGTTCTCAATGCTTCACCCGCGCCCGCCGACATTCGGCTTTGACTTTGGCGTTTTTTGGGCGGAAAGAAGCAATCACCCTTAGACCACACAGATTCCCTCCCGTCAGTGACCGCCATCACCCAGACATATTCCGATACCGCGCCGCGCGTCTGGCTGCTGTTCGGAGAGCGCCGGGGCGACAATGCGCAGGTGCTGGCGCTGGCGCGGATGCTGGGCTGGCCGTACGAGATCAAGCAGCTTCGATGGCAGTCGGGTTACAACGTCGATCCGGCGGAGGCCGGCATCTCCCTCGCGGGACTTGACACCGCCATGAGCGATTCGCTGGCGCCGCCAGGGCCGGACCTCGTCATCGGCATCGGGTTCCGTTCCGCGCCGATCTCGCGCTGGATCGCGCAGCAGGCCGGCGGCGCGATCAATATCCGCCTGGGACGGCCGCGCACCGAGCTGGCGCCGTACGACCTGGTGATCACGACACCGCAATACGGCCTGCCGCCCGCGTCGAATGTCCGCGAGCTGCCTCTGCCGCTCGTCCGCGCCGACGAAACCGAGATGGCGAAAGCCGTCGCGCGCTGGCGACCGTCGTTCGAGCGGTTGCCCAAGCCCTGGATCGCCGTCCTGCTCGGCGGCCCGACCCAGCACATGGCGTTCGACGATGCGGTCGCGCGCAATCTCGCCCGCGATCTGCAGAGGTTCGCGGAGCATGCCGGCGGATCGCTGCTGGTCACCACCAGCCCGCGCTCGCCCGCCGGGCTGAAGGCGACGTTCGAGCCGGCGATCACCGCGCCGCACTTCCTGTTCGAGTTCCAGGCGGCGGCGGACAATCCCTACCTCGCGCTGCTCGCCCTCAGCGATGCGGCGATCGTCACTAGCGACAGCGCGTCGATGATCGCCGACGTGGCCGCGTTCGAGCGGCCGCTCCTGATCTATGAGCTGCCCTGGCTCGGGCGTTCGAAAAAGCCAGGCCTCGTCGCCGGCATCAAACGCCATGTGCGCGAGCGGCGCGAGCAGCGCGGCATGGCCGGCCGGCCTGCCGATCCGCTCGACCGCTTCTACGACATGCTGACGCGGCAGGGTCGCGCGCGGCCGCGCCGCAATGTCCTCGGCCTCACGCAAAAGCTCTACCAGGCCGGGATCGCGCGGCCATTCGATCCCGCCGCCGTCGATCTCTCCTGGCGGCCCGCCGCCCTGGCGCGCCAAAGCCAGGACCGGCTGGTGGCGGAGATCAAGGCGCTGTGGCAGGCGCGGCAACGTATTCTCTCCCCCGACGCGGGACAGGGCTAGGGAGGGGGGAATTGCGTCTCCGCGGGAGTGAGTCTTCCAGCCCAGCCCTCTCCCGGGTTGGGGGCGGGAGAACCAGCGCATTGTCACCCCGGCCGCCCCATGTTATAGGCCGGCCGAGTGCGCATGCGGCCGAATCTCGCGGCCTCGCCGACTGGTCTGCGTCAGCGGATATGCGCTCGAAATTCGGAGTTGGCTTTCCCGATGTTGGTTTGGATCGACGCGGCCGCGCCGGCCGCTCGGCTGCAGGTTTTCGGATTGACGGTGACGGAGCGCCACCTGCAGGCGCTAATGCGGCTGGAGCCCAAGCCGACCAAGGTGATCATCGATGTCGGCACCAAGGACCCGGCCGACCTGCGTATCCCGGCGCGCGTGCTGAAGGCGCTGCCCATCGTCTCCTCGCAATCCACCGCGCCGTTCGCGGAGCGGCTGCGCGAGGCGTTGCGGCTGGCCGGCGATGCGCCGCTGCTGATCCTGGATGGCACCACCCTCGCCGACCAGCGCCTGCACGGCCAGCTCATCCGCGCGGAGCATAACCTCGCCGTCTTCGCGCCCGAGCCGAAGGAATCGGCCGCCATGCTGTTTCTGCGGATGGCGGGATCGGTGGTGGCGCCGGAGGATGCGACCGACGTCACCTCGTTCGCGCGCGGCCTGGTCGCGTCCGGCATCGCCGAGGAACTGACCAAGGACCAGTTCGACGGTTTCATCCGCAAGCTGCGGCGCAGCCTGCCCTTCTACATGTTCCGCATCCTCGACCAGACCAAGGCGGCGGAGATCCAGCGCTTCCTGTTCTGGTCGAACTACAAGGGCTCGACCGACATCTTCACGCGCTACGTCTATCCGCCCCTGGTATGGATCCTGGTGCGGCCGCTGGCGCGGGCGCGCGTCCATCCCAACCTGGTGACGCTGGTCAGCATCGCCCTTACCTTCGGCGCCGTTCCCTTCTTCGCCAGCGGCCATTGGATCATCGGCTTCCTGATGGCCTATGGGATGAGCGTGCTGGATTCCGTCGACGGCAAGCTGGCGCGCCTGACCTTCACGGATTCGCGCCTCGGCAATTTCCTGGATCACGGCCTCGACATGGTCCATCCGCCGATCTGGTACGTGGCCTGGGCTTACGGCGTGGGATTGTCGGCGGAGGGCTGGAATTCGCCGCTCGGCTGGGCGACCGTCTCGATCCTCGTGTTCTACGTATTGGACCGCTTGATCCTCAAAATCTATCCGCGCTTTTTCCAGCGCGGCTTCCATACCCATTCGAAGATGGATGCGACGGTGCGCAGCTTCATCGCGCGCCGCAACATCAACATGCCGGTATTCCTGCTGGGCTGCATCTTCGGCCTGGCGCGCGAGGCGTTCTTCCTGATCGCTTTCTGGCAATTCGCCACCGCCGCCTATCACGGCCTCCGCACTTTCTGGATTCTCGCGGTGCAGAAGGCGCACCGCGACCCGAACGCCAAGCCGGTCCACGTCGGCGCGGATCTTGACTAGGGAGTCTGGGCATGAGCGACAGCATGAGGCCGATCGCCATCAAGGCCGACATCGCGCCACTGCGCACCAAGCCGTCGAACTATCCCGAGCCATTCTTCAGTCGCATGGCCAAGCGGGAAAAGCGCCCGTTGGGCGATATTTTCGGCCTCAAGAATTTCGGGGTCAACCTGACGACACTGGCGCCGGGCGGCGAGTCCGCGCTGCTGCACCGGCACAGCAAGCAGGATGAATTCGTGTTCATCCTGCAGGGCGAGCCGACGCTGGTGACGGAAACGGAGGAGATCGCGCTCTCGCCCGGCATGTGCGCGGGCTTCCCGGCGCAGGGACTGGCGCACCACTTGGTCAACCGGACCGACCGGGATGTGATCTTCCTGGAGGTGGGCGACCGCAGCGCCGGCGATGATGGCTTCTATCCGCGCGACGATATCCAAGCCGTACTCGGGTGACGGCAAATGGCTATTCACGCATAAGGATGGCCGGCCGTACTGACCCGGCTCAGTATTTGTCGTCCCCGAGAGCCAGGTCAATTTCACTGGCGTACCACATGCGTTGCAGGCGGCCAAGTTGCTTCGGTTCGAACGCCTTCACCGGCAATTCGGCGATAAAGTTGATGTAGCGGCGCGGCACGTCGGTTGCTTCGCGCGGGCTGACGCCGTGGACCGCCTGCGGCGAATTCACGAAGCACAGATAGGAATTGGCCCGGTAGGGCACGGTCTTCACCAGCTCGACATCGCGCATGAGCGTGCGGTGCTTGACGAAGCGCGGCTCGCGCCGCCAATCGTAGATGTCAAGGTCGCCGCCTTGGCTGAGGTCACGCGGATCGCGCATGTAGTACAAGGCGGAGAAGATCTTGTCGCACAGATCGATATGCGCGGTCTTGACGCTGCTCCTGCGGGTGACGGGCGTATTCATGACGAACTGGCAGTCGAGGCGCACATCCGCCTCGCCTGCATAGCCGCGCGGGACCACGCGCCAATCCTCGTAGGCGCGCCCGACCCGCTCCTCCAGCCCCGGAAACTCGCGCCGGAAATGCTCACCGAACAGCCGCGTCACGTCCCGCCAGTACTCGGTCGAGGTGTGGTAGTCGAAGAACTCGCGCCACAGGGGAGAGATGCGCCGATCCGACAGCACCTGCTTCACCGTCATGCGCACCGCTTCGTTCGAACCGATATCCATCCGTTCGTTGACGATCACGGCAAGCGAGGGGAATTCGGCTGCCAGCTCCTGATAGAGCGAGGCCGGCACCACGTCGGTCTGCGTGTAATGCGCATAGGGCTCGGTGACGATGTCGCTCTGCTTGACGTGCGACAGCAGCTTGGGCGTCCGCGATGCAATCACAGCGGCGAACATGGAACTCTCCGATGACTGAACATGGGTCATAGCCTGTTCCATGCTAGTCTTGCTGCAGGCGACGGCAAAAATCGCCAAACGCCGCTGCGGCGATCCGCCGCGAAAATACCGTTCCGGCGATCCGCCGCGAATATTTCCCGCTCACGGGTCACGCCGCCGCGCGCAAGCACAGTTCGAGCGCATCGTGCCGCACATGGTTCGCAGACATTTCGCGCCGCACCAGATCCTCGGTCACGATCCCCTGCGCCAGGCATTCCGCCAGCAGGCCGAAGAACAGCCGCTCCTGGTTGGGGTCCGGATGCGGCAGATAGGCCTCCGACTTCGGCTTCTTCGGCGCCAGCAGATTCCTCATCTGCTTGAACACCGATTTCGGGAACGGATACTTGCTGTAGTCCTTCACGCGTATGGTGAAATCGATCGGCAGGCCGGTCTTCCACGGCTGCGTGCGCCGGTAGGTGGTGTGGAGAATCCTGGTCTCCGGCGTCAGCCGGTCGAAATCGTTCCACTCATTCTCCAGGAGGCCGACGGTCTCGTCCGGCTCGTATTGCAGCTTGACCCATTTCAGATAGTCGACCTTGAACGCAAACAGCTCGTTGAAGGTCCGCTCCGCGTCCCAGTGCGTCAGCTTCGCGTTGTCCAGCAGCATCACGCTGGAGGCGCGATAGGCCGGCAGCTCCTTGATCCCGGGCCGGATGCGGCACATCAGCGCCTTGCCCCGCATGTCGAGGCTGAGCAGGTCCCAGATATCCGCGACCGCGAAACAATCCGGATCGATCACGACCGAGCGTCCGGCATAGCCCATCAGCCTGGGCGGAAGGAAGCGCAGGGGCGTGAAGGACTGCAGGTCGTCGCGCGTCCAGATCCGGCGCTCCACGTCGCGCAGGAACGGCTGGCCCTCCCTGGCGTGCAGCCAGGGGAAGTCGTTGTAGTGCAGGATCTGGACATCGAACCGGTCGGCATGACGGCTGTTGCGGCGCAGCGCGTGAGCCGCGACCAGCGCCCCCAGATACTGCTCGTCATTGGTCTGGATGAAGACCTTGTATTCCATGCGCTCCTGGCCCTGCTGGAACCATCGATCCCGGCACCGACTCTGGCACCGGCCAGAATAAGAGATAACGGGAATCCACGGCAATCGGCCCCTTGAGGATGTGCCGTTTTGCCGCAAATTTCATAGAAATTCAATCCGTTAGGGGCCTATTCGTTGACTTGGCCCCGGGGAGTGCTATCAACCGGCGAAATTATCGCGGTCCCGGCCGGAGAATTGGGCGCCGCCAGCAGCCGAGACAGGATGACCAACCCCTCCCCGCAGACGTCGACCTTGGCAGGCGCCATTCAGATTGTGCGCATGCACGGCCTTGCCCGGCAGGTGCCGCTGGTCCTCGGCATGATGGTGGTCGGATTTCTGGACGGGCTCAGGATCATCTCGATATTCCCCATCCTGGCCCTGGTCACGCAGGGGATGTCCAAGCCGTCGCGGGTGAACGAGGCGATCGCCGAGGCCCTGGCCTTCGCGCACATACCGAACAGTTTGCCCGCTCTATGCCTGATCATGGTGGGACTGGTCTGGGTGAAGGCCGTCATCAACCTAATCGTGGCGCGGCGGCTGGGGCGGACCGGCGCCCTGATCGGGCAGGAGATCCGCCAGCGGCTGCTGCAGGCGCTGGTCAACGCCAAATGGTCGCATTTCACCGTCTATCCGGTCGGCCGGTTCGTGGCGGCCGCCACCACGGAGGCGAGCTGGGCGGCCACCGCCTTCCGCAGCGCCCTGCAGGCGATCGAGCAATCCATGCGGACGGCGATCTATTGTGTCATCGCCTTGTTCATGGGCTGGCAGGTCGCGCTGGTCTCGATCGCGATGGGTGTGTTGATGGGCCTGTCGCTGCGCTCCCTCACCCGCGCCTCGCACCTCGCCGGCAAGGACCGTCAGCGCGCGATGCGCAGCCTGGTCGTCGAGCTCAACGACGTGCTGGCCGGGTTCAAGCCGTTGAAGGCCATGAACCGCCATACCGGCCTGATCGCCGAGCTGATCCGCGACGCCAAGCGGCTGCGCAAGGCCATCAACGGCATGGTCACGACGGAGACGCTTTCGGGCGGCCTGCCCGATCTGATCCAGACCTACCTGCTGGCGGCCGGCGCCTACATGGCGGCCATTCTGCTGGGCGCGCCGATCGACAATATCGTGGTCGCCGGCGTCATTTCGTTCCAGTTGATGTCGACCATCGCGCGCGTGCGCCGCGCCATGACGCAGCTGGCGCAGGCGGACACCACCTACTGGACCCTGCGCGACACCATCGCCGATGTCGAGCAGGCGGCCGAGCATTTGGAAGGCACGAAAGTGCCGACCTTGTCCGCCGGCTGCGAGCTCCGCCACGTCAGCTTCTCGTATGGACGGGGACCCGTCCTCACCGACGTCAGCCTCGATATCCCGGCCGGCAGCATCACCACGCTGGTTGGACAGTCGGGCTCGGGCAAGACCACCATCGCGGATCTTCTGCTCGGTCTCTACGCCCCCGATCAGGGTACGGTGATGGTGGACGGCGTCGATCTCGGCGACGTCGATATCGCGCAATGGCGCTCCATGATCGGCTATGTCCCTCAGGAGATCGTTCTCTTCAACGATACGATCATGGCCAATGTCGGTCTCGGCGATGAAGCCATCGACGAAACGCAGGTGCGATCCGCGCTCGAGGCGGCGGGCCTCAGCGCGCTGATCGCCGAGTTGCCGGATGGGCTGGCGACGCTGGTTGGCGAGGGCGGCTTCAAGCTGTCGGGTGGACAACGCCAGCGCATTGCCCTGGCGCGCGCACTGGTCAACCGTCCCAAGCTGCTGATCCTCGACGAGGCGACCAGCGCCCTCGATCCCACGACCGAGGCCGAAATCTGCGCGACGGTCGCGGCGCAGGCCGGCCGCACCACGGTCGTCGCCATCACGCACCAGCCGTCCTGGGTGGAGCGCGCCGACCGCATCTACATGGTGGAGGACGGCAAGGTACGCGCGGTCGATCGCGCGACGCTTCACCGCAGCGCGCGTGCGGCGACCTGAGGGCACGTTGGTGATCCAGGTCCGCCCGCGAACGCCCGCCGACGATGCCGCCCTGGCGCGCCTGCTTGAAGAGATGCAGGCGCACTACGACAGGCCATGCCCGCCGACCGACGCCGTGCTGCGCGATCTGGCGACGCTTCCGGCCGGCGTCACGATCCTGGTCGCGGAGATCGACGTCGTGATCGGGTTCGCGGCGTTCTCGGCGATCTATCCCGGGCCTGGACTGGCGTCCGGTCTGTTTCTGAAGGAGCTGTTCGTCTCCAGCCGGTTCCGGCGGGCCGGCGCGGGATCGCTCCTGATGCGCGCGGTCGCCGAATACGCGGTGCGGCATGGGCATCGGCGCGTCGATTGGACGGCCGCCCGGAACAACCCCCGGCTGCTCGAATATTATGAAGGCCTGGGCGCGCTGAAGCAGGAGGACAAGGTGTTCTTCCGCCTGACCGGCGAGGCACTGGAAGCGTTGGCGGGCGTCGCGAAGCCTTAGGCCGCTTCGGTGGTCACCCGCCCTTGATCCATCCGCAGGATGCGGTCGGCCGCCTCCATCCAGATCGGCTGGTGGGTGATGGCAAGGATGGTGCGGTTGCCGCGCAGGCCGCGCACCGCATCGCAGATTTCGCGTGCGGTGGTCTGGTCGAGGGCGCTGGTCGCTTCGTCCAGGATCAGCAGCTCTGGATCGTGGATGAGCGCGCGCGCGATCGACAGGCGCTGTTTCTGGCCGCCGGACAGCAGATTGCCGCGCACGCCGATCACTTCATGCAGCCTCTGCGGCAAGGCCGAGACAAAACCCCAGGCGCCGGCCAGCCTGAGGGCCTCGATGGCCTTCCCTTCGGTGATCGCCGGGTCGCCGAGCGTGATGTTCTCCAGCACGGTATCGTTGAACAGGATGTTCTCCTGGGGGATATAGCCGATCTTGCCGCGCCAGCGCGCGAGGTCGGCCTCGGTCAGCGGCAGATCGTCGATCAGCACGCGGCCGGAGTTCGGCTCGTGCAGGCCGACCAGCAGATCGGCGATCGTGGTCTTGCCTGCGCCGGACGGGCCGATCAGGGTCGCCACCTCGCCCACCGGCAGCGTGAAGCTGGCGTGCTCGACGACCGTCTTTTCGCCGTAGCCGAAGCTGACGTCGCGGAAGTCGCATTGCCGGGCGAGATGCGGGGCCTTGCCGCCGTGCGGCGCTTCCGCCTGCTCCCTCATGGATTGCGTCAGGCGCACGATCGACCAGAACGCCACGCCGTCGACCGCGACGCGCTGCATCGCGCCGCGCATGGTGCCGACGCCGTTGGAGATCCGGCGCAGCAGCCATACCGTGCCGATCAGCTCTTCCAGGCCCAGGCCGAAATAGTTCACCCCGACAAACAGGCCGCCGATCAGCATGGTGTAGAGCAGCGGCTCCTGCAGCGCGCCGACGGCGGCGTCGCTGTAATATTCCTGCTGCGCCGATTTCCTGAGCGCCTTGACCTGCTGTGCCGCGAACCGGCTGACATAGGCCTGGCGGTTCATGGCGCGCAGGCTCTTGATCGAGGTCAAGAGGTCGTTCACGGCGCCCGACAGCAGGTGGATGCTGCGCCACTTCGCCCTGCCGGCGCGGCGCGCCATCGCGACGAAGCGCGCGACCGCCAGCCATAGAATGAGGGCGGCGACGACCGCGCCGACCGAGAACTGCCAGGAAATCCACAGGCAGCCGACAAGGTAGCTGACTGTTTCGGTCAGCCGCGCTGCGAAGTTCCCGGCCGCGCGGTAGGCGGACTGCGCGCGCTCGCCCTCGTCGCTCAACGCCGCCGACAGACGGCCGGCGGGCGTGCTGATGATGTGCGACCAGCGCGCCCGGACGATGGCGTCGATCAGATTGAGGCGCATCTGCGTCGACACGCGCGCGACTTCGCGCCCCACATAGATCAGCCCGCCGGCGGAGAGCATGAACTTCAGCGTGAAGGTGACGCACAGGAACAGCAGCAGCGCGCCCAGCGTGGGAGAAAGGTGAACCGTGTTCAGCATCCGGGTCACGACATCGGTCGCCGGCGAGGACTTGATCCCGGCTCCGGAGGCGACGCCGATGATCGGCCACAGGCTGGCGATCGACAGGTTCTCCGCGGCGACGCCCAGCAGCATGGCAAGCAGGATCAGGCATTGCCGCCGCCAGCCGGTGTAGAAGAAAAGCCGGAAAATCTCGCCGATCGCCTTCATTGCGCCGCCGTTTGACCCTGGGCCGGAATCTGGAAGGACCGCAGCGATAGCGCAATGGCGGCGAGCGGTCCACCCCCCTTGCGCTTCCGGGCAGCCTCGACCCAGGCGGGATCGACATGGGTGACGCGGCCGGTGACGAACGGCAGCTTGAGGAAATGCGCGGCCGCCAGCCGGTGCGTGCCGCGCCGCATATGGACGATGCCGCCGGTCGCGGTCACGCCGAAGCAGATCTCGTCATCGCCGCGATAGGCATAGCCCCGCTGCTGCAGGCTGCGGAACAGGTCGAGATAGGTGAAATAGTAATCCAGCATGCGCTGTTCGGTGTCGCAGACGATGCCGCGCGCGCTGACCGGCATGCCCTCTTCGGCCGATTGCTTCAGCCAGCGGTAGAGCCGCGTCGAGCGGTAGTCATCGCCATGGGCGGCGTAGTCTTCGATGTCGCGATAGGTCGGCAGCTTGGGCAGCGGCCGCACTTCGAGGCCTGCGAGCTTGGGCACCAGAAAGCGGCGCTTCAGCCCCCCCATGATGCGCGCGCCGACCTTGCCCTGCACCTGCCGCGGATCGACCGCGATGCGCGCCGCCGGCCCAAGGTCGGCGCGGATGACGTCGCCATACCGCCACGCCGGGTTCCACGTAACGGGCGCGATCGACAAGGCGGCTCGGATCAGCCGCGGACCGACCGATGCTGGATCGCCGGACAAGATCGGCTCAATAGCCCCAGAGGTGCTGCAACCCGACCGCCCCATTGGGCGCAAGGCCAATGACATGGGCGCTGAGGTCGGCGTCGGCGGACAGCACCTGGAGCGTCGCGATGCCGCTTTCCCCGATATGCTCCTTCAGCCGCGCCATCACGTCGTCGAGCCACACGATCTGGCTGCCGAACGCCGGAAGCTGGAGGTAGTGGCTGAGGCGGCGGCCGGCATGATTGATCGCCGCGATCTCGACCTCGGCGGTCATGTCGTATTTGAGATTGCCGCTGGCGTTCGCGACGAACACGCCGGTGCGGTATCCGTCGCGGCAGCGCACGCGGCCGATCACATTGCTGCGGCCCATGACGCCGATCGACGGATGCAGCCAGTGCGGCAGCGTCGGCACCACGGCGCCGAGGTTGCGCCAGCTCGGCTGGAACTCCGTCGCGTCCTGATCGCCGGTCTCCAGGTGCCGCACCACCAGATCGGCGGTCGTCACGAAACGCTGGGGCGCGATGCCGATCTTGAGGTGGTCCGGCGCGACCAGGGCGCCCGCCACGCGGAACCGTTCGGGGCTGCCCCAGATGTTCAGCACATCCTCGATAAAGGCCGGCCCGATGGAATCCTTGCGCCAGCGCATCTCGCCCAGGAACGCGCCGTCGGCGGCGTAGAAGCGCAGCCAATAGTGCTCGAACGGCGGATTGGAAGCGTCGTAATTGAACCCGAAGCTCAGCTTGGAGCGGCCATGCATGACCGGCAGGAAGCTGGGATGGATCATGAATCCGGCCGCAACCGCCTGCTCCACCACACGCAATTCGTCCGGGCGGAACGCCGCGTCCTCGCGGTCATCGACGCCGACCTTGCACAGGTGGTTGCCGGAGATGCTGCCCTGCTTGCCGGGCTTGCTGAAGCA
>DASYRS010000150.1:0-14984 GCA_036004205.1 Dongiaceae bacterium | reverse complement strand
GCGTGGCCGGCCCGGCGCTGCTGGTGATCGGCGAGGTGACGCGTGCGGCGGAAGCAGGTGTGCGCGCCGAACTCAAAGCCGTGGCGGAGTGAGCAGGCAGATGGCAGCCACACCACAGATGGTCACGGCGAACCGCCTGTCCGATGGCGCGGTGGTCTATTTCACCGAAGCCAAGGGTTGGTCGGAGAATTTCGACGATGGCGCGGTGTGGAACGACAAGGACGGTGCGGAGGGCGCACTCGCCGCCAGCGAGGAAGCGGTGAAGGCGCGCCTGGTGGTCGGGCCCTATCTGTTCGACGTCGCCGTCGCGGAGGCGGGCCCGAAGCCGACCAGCGCGCGCGAGCGGATCCGCGCCGACCACAAGCCGACCTTCGAGCCCGACCAGGGCTCGTGGACCGGCCCGATCGCAGGTTGAACAGAGCATGTATCGTTACGACGAATTCGATGCCACGATCGTCCAGGAGCGGGTCCAGCAGTTCCGCGGCCAGGTCGCGCGCCGCCTGGCCGGCGAGCTGACGGAAGACCAGTTCCGCCCGCTGCGCCTGAAGAACGGGCTCTATCTGCAGCTGCATGCCTACATGCTGCGGATCGCCGTGCCCTATGGCGTGCTGTCCTCCAAGCAGATGCGCAAGCTGGCTTTCATCGCGCGGCGCTACGATCGCGGCTTCGGCCACTTCACCACCCGCCAGAACATCCAGTTCAACTGGCCGCAGCTCCCCGACGTGCCGGACATCCTGCAGCATCTGGCCGATGTCGAGATGCATGCCATCCAGACCAGCGGCAATTGCATCCGCAACGTGACCTCCGATCAGTTCGCCGGCGTCGCGGCCGACGAGCTCGAGGACCCGCGCATCTGGGCGGAGATCGTGCGGCAATGGTCGACCTTCCACCCGGAATTCAGCTACCTGCCGCGCAAGTTCAAGATCGCGGTGACGGGCGCGCCGGACGACCGCGCCGCCGTGCGCGTACACGATATCGGCATCCGCATCGTGAAGAACGAGGCGGGCGAGGTGGGTTTCGAGGTCTGGGTCGGCGGCGGACTGGGCCGCACGCCCATCATCGGCGTGGTGTGCCGCAACTTCCTGCCCAAGGAGCATCTGCTCTCCTATCTCGAGGCGATCCTGCGGACCTACAACCTGCTGGGCCGGCGCGACAACATCTACAAGGCCCGCATCAAGATCCTGGTTCAGGCGACCGGCGGCGAGAAGTTCGCGGCGATGGTTGAGGAGGAGTGGGAGAAGATCAAGAATGGCCCGCTGCATCTGCCGCAGGCCGAGATCGAGCGCATCCATCGCTACTTCGCGCCGCCGGCCTATGAGGCGCTGGCCGACATCGACCCGGCGTTCGAGACCGCGAAGCTGGAGAACCCGGAATTCGCCCGCTGGGCCCGCACCAACCTGGTGAAGCACAAGGTGCCGGGTTATGCCGTCGTCAACGTCTCGCTGAAGCCGGAAGGCGGCGCGCCGGGCGACGCTTCGGCCGACCAGATGGATTTGCTGGCGGACCTCGCCGACGAGTTCAGCTTGAACGAAGGGCGGGTGACGCATCACCAGAACATCGTCTTCCCCAACGTGCGCAAGCGCGACCTCTACGCGCTGTGGCAGCGCCTGAAGCGCGCGAACCTCGCGACCTCCAATCTCGGATTCATCAGCGACATCATCGCCTGCCCGGGGCTGGATTACTGCAACCTAGCCAATGCGCGCTCGATCCCGGTGGCGCAGCGCCTGTCGCGCCATTTCAGCGACCCGCGCAAGCTGGACGCGATCGGCGAATTGCGCCTCAACATCTCCGGCTGCATCAATGCCTGCGGACACCATCATGTCGGCCATATCGGCATCCTCGGCGTCGACAAGCAGGGCCAGGAATTCTACCAGGTGACGCTCGGCGGCTCGTCCAAGGACGATGCCTCGCTGGGCAAGATCGTCGGCGCGTCGTTCTCCGAGGACGACATCGTGCCGGCGATCGACACCATCATCGAAACCTATCTTGCCAATCGCGCCGACCGCGGCGAGCGGTTCCTCGATTACTACCGCCGCGTCGGCATGGATCCCTTCAAGGAGGCCCTCTATGGCCCTGCTACAGCACGGCGCCCTGCAGCCGAATAGCTGGCGCTTCGTCGGCGACGATGCGGCGGTCCCGGCCGAGGGGCCGGTGACCGTCAGCCTGAAGCGCTGGCGGGCTGAAGCCGAGACGCTGCGCGGCCGCAACTCCGCCGTGGGCGTGCGCCTGAAGAACGACGATCAGGCGCTCTCGCTGGGCGAGGACGTGCACCGCCTGTCGCTGATCGAGATCGAGTTCCCGAAATTCACCGACGGGCGCGCCTTCTCTCAGGCCCGCATCCTGCGCGACAAGCTCGGCTACCGGGGCGAGCTGCGCGCCATCGGCACCATCCTGCGCGACCAGTACCTCTATATGACCCGCTGCGGCATCGATTCCGTGGAACTGCCCGAGGGCAAGCCGATCGACGGCTACCTCGCCGCCCTCCAGGAGTTCAGCGCCTGGTACCAGCCGGCCTCCGACGGCCGCCAGACGGTGCTGGAGCTGCGCCATCCGGCCAACGCCAACGCGCGGCGGAGCGGGGCGACCTTCATCAGCGAAAGCGTCGCCGCGCATTCGGCTTAAGCGGTGCATATTCGTCTTCGCCGCCGTCCGACCCTCCCTGCGCGTCAGCAGGGGAGCGGCCCCGCGCGACCGGGCGCCCATGGCCAGCTGAACAATGCGAGATATTACATCGCGCAGCCGGCCTAATACTTGCAGTCGGCCGCCACCCGCGAAGTCTCGGTCAACATCAATGGCGTCAACCAGGCGGCGGAAGAGACCGGCAGGTCCTCCACCAACGTGCTCACCGTCGCCCGCTCGCTGTCGGAGCAGGCCGGCGGGCTCGAGAAACAGGTCGATCAGTTCCTGGTCAGCGTTCGCGCGATGTAGGACCGCCCCGAGCGATCCGCTAGACAGAACGGCGCGGCATCCACCGCGCCGTTTCTGATTCTTTGCGATCGTCGAGCGAGCAGCCTCAACGGACTCGGCTGCATGATCGCGATCTGCACCGGCGCATCGGACGGACGCCGGACGCACTTCTTACCAACCTCACATCCACGTAGACCGAATGACGATGTGGTGGCCGCATTGTGCATTGCACTGCGGTCGTTAAGCTGACCGCGCCGCACGCCGTGGCGGGCTGTGCTTGACGGCCCCACGCTCCTGCGCAATGGTTTTGCCATACAGGGGTTGCGCCTCGCTCTTTCTCGAACGCAGGTCATTCGTCTTCCCGCAACATTTTGCTGGGGGTTTTGCAATTATGGTCGGGCAAGTGGGATTCCCATCCGCGCGCGTTGTGCTGTTTGCCGCTCTGTCCATGTTCGTCGCCGCCTGCGACAAGGGCCCCGACGATGAGGCGACGGCCGCCGGCCTCACCGAGGCGAACCTGGGGCAGGCCGCCGAACCCTATTTCAAGCTGATGGACAACGGCATCGCGCTCGACAGCAACGAAGAGCAGGGCCGCAACATGTGGCTGGTCTGGACCGGCGGCAACGACCGGTTCTGGGATTGGATGGGCAAGCCGACCCTGGGCGGGTTCGATCTGCTGAAGATTGTCGCGCCGCCGCCGGGCCAAAAGATGGACCGGCCGCAGCGCTGGTACGAGCTCGGCCTCGTCAACGAGCCGTGCTTCGATCCCGCCCTGCCGGATGGCGACCCGTCGCGCTTCGGCCTCCGCCTCGACATGCGGCGCGCCGATTGTCCGGACGATCCCTTCGCGGACGCAAAGAAATATCCAGGCGTGAAGATCGGCGCTCGCGGCATGACCTTCAAGGACGGATCGGTCTTTCCGGTCGGCTCCTATTTCGGTGAGCCGTCCGGCATCATCGGACTGCGCCTGTTCACCAATCCGGATTTCGACGAAGCCGCCAAGGCGGCGTGGGACCCGAAGCGCTATTACTCCGACCCCGCGTACTACAGCAATCCCAACCTGATCAAACCGTACCGTGTCGGCATGTCCTGCGGCTTTTGTCACGCGGGGCCGAGCCCGATCAATCCTCCCGACGATCCGGCCAATCCGACATTCGCCAACCTCAACTCGACGGTGGGCGCGCAATACATGTGGGTGGACCGGCTGTTCCTGTTCAATCCCGACAAAGAAAACTTCATGTACCAGTTGGTGCAGACCTTCCGTCCGGGTGCGATGGACACCTCTCTGGTCTCCACCGACAACATCAACAATCCACGCACCATGAACGCGGTCTACAGCCTGAAAGCGCGGCTGGAGATGGGCAAGCGCATTGGTCACGAGGAGCTGAGCGGCGGGGAAAAGGACAACAAGCAGTTCAATGAATTCGTCCCATCCGGCTGGCTCACGGAATTCTTCGAGAAGCCCGACCAGGTCTGGACACCGCATGTCCTGAAAGACGGCTCCGATTCCGTCGGCGCGCTCGGCGCGCTCAACCGGGTCTATATCAATATCGGCCTCTATAGCGAGGAATGGCTGAAGCACTTCAACGCGGTGGTCGGCGGCCAGCCGATCACCCCGATCGAGATCGCGACCGCGGAGGAGCACTCGGCCTATTGGCGCGCGACCGAGCAGGGCACGGTCAAGACCGCCTTGTTCTTCCTGAAGGCGGCGCAGCCCGACCCCCTCGCCAAGGCACCGGGCGGCGATGCCTACCTCAAGGCCGACAGCGCGACGCTGGCGAAAGGGCGCGAGGCGTTCGCCAATACCTGCGCGCGCTGCCATTCCAGCAAGGCACCGAAGCCGCCGGAGGAGCTCGGCCTGGTCGATTGCAACGGCCCGAACTACATGCAGTGCTTCAAGAAGTGGTGGGCCTGGACGCAGACCGACGAGTTCAAGAGCCAGATGCGGACCATCGTCGAGGCGCCGGACTTCCTGACCGACAATTACCTGTCGACCGACGCGCGCATACCGGTGACTCTGCTGCGCACCAACGTGTGCAGCCCGCTCGCCACCAACGCGCTCGGCGGCAACATCTGGAACGACTTCTCCTCCAGCTCCTACAAGTCGCTGCCCTCGGTCGGATCGGTGACGCTGCAGGATCCGTTCGACGGCCATTCACGGGTTTATGAGATGAAGGCCGGCGGCCGCGGCTATACCCGCGTGCCGTCGTTGACCTCGCTCTGGTCGACCGCGCCGTTCCTGCTCAACAACACGGTGGGCCCGTTCAACGGCGATCCGTCGGTGAAAGGCCGGATGGACGCGTTCGATGTCTCGATCAAGCAGATGCTCTGGCCGGAGACGCGCGAGCACGATCCCGAACTGGGCAACAAGGTCGAGGGCATGATCGACCGCACCGATCGCCGCAGCTTCATCATGATCCCCAACTTCTACGTCCAGAAGGTGCGTGAGCATGTCGGTCCGATCGCCAAGCGGGCGATCGACAAGCTGCTCGACGAGAACGGGTTCCTCCGCCTGGGCCCGATCCCGAAGGGCATGCCGGTCAACCTGCTGTCGAACCTGCAGCCGCTGGCCGAGGCGATGGCTCCGTCGGACATCCTGAAGCACTATGACGAGCTGTTCGGCCTGCTGCTGAAGCTGAAGCTCGACGTGGCGACCGTGCCATCGACCGCTAGCGACGAGGAGTTGCGCAAGCACTTCGCCGACGTGCGCGAAGACCTCATGACGCTCAACAAGTGCCCCGACTTCGTGGTCAATCGCGGCCACTATTTCGGCACCGCCAAGTTCAACGAGACCGAGGGCCTGACGGAGGACGAGAAGGCTTTCGGCACCGAGCCGGTGCTGAGCGACGACGACAAGAAGGCCCTGATCGAGTTCCTCAAGACGCTGTGATGAGCCCGGCCGATACCCCCGACTGCGATTACGTGATCGTCGGTTCGGGGGCGGGCGGGGGAACGCTGGCGGCGCGCCTGGCAGAAAGCGGGATGAACGTCGTGCTGCTCGAGGCCGGCGGCGATCCTTGCGACAACAGCCAGCCGCGCCTGCCGGAAGATTACGAGGTGCCGGCTTTCCACGCCTATGCTTCGGAGAACCCGGCGATGGCGTGGAACTTCAAGGTCGATCACTATTCCGATCCCGCCATCGCCGCGCGCGACGAGAAGCGCGAGAAGGACGGCATCCTCTATCCGCGCGCCGGCACGCTCGGCGGCTGCACGGCGCACAACGCGATGATCTTCATGGCCGCCCACGATTCCGATTGGGACGAGCTGGCCAAGCTGACCGGTGATGCCTCCTGGTCGGCGCGCGCCATGCAGAAATGGGTGCATCTGCTGGAGGATTGCCGGCATCGGCCGATCTGGCGCCTGCTCCGTTTCCTCGGCATCGATCCGACCGGCCACGGCTGGAACGGCTGGCTGCGGATCGAGCGGTTCGAGCCGCAGCAGGCGCTCGGCGACCGCTGGCTGACCTGGAGCATGGCCGCCAGCGCCCTGGCGGCGTTGCATGGCATTCCGGGCTGGCTCGGCATGCTGCTGCGCCTGGTCCGCGCCAAGGGCGATCCCAACGACGTGCGCACCGACGGCAAGGAGGGCATCTGGTATTCGCCGCTCTCGACCTCGGGCCATCGCCGTGTCGGCGCCCGCGAGCGCGTGCTGGACGTGGCGGCGCGCCATCCGAAGCACCTGACCATCGAGCTCGACGCGCTGGCGACGCAAATCCTGTTCGATGGCGAACGCGCCATCGGTGTCGAGTATCTGAAGGGACGGTACCTCTACGGCGCCTCGGCGACTCCCTCGAAGGATTCCGGCGAGCGGCGGCGGATCCTCGCGCGGCGCGAAGTGATCGTCTGCGGCGGCGCCTTCAACTCGCCGCAACTGCTCATGCTCTCCGGCATCGGGCCGCAGGCCGAGCTTGAGGGGGTCGGCATCCCCGTCAAGGTCGCGCTGGACGGCGTCGGGCGCAACCTCCAGGACCGCTACGAGGTCGGCGTGGTCCACCGGATGAAGAAGCGCTGGGCCGCATTGGAGGGCGCGGGCTTCCAGGCCGGCGATCCGCTGTACCGCAAATGGCAGCATGGCGGGCGCGGCCTCTATGGTTCGAACGGCGCCGCGCTCACCGTCACGCGCCGCTCGCGCCAGAGCGATGGCGATATCGACCTGTTCATGATGGCCATGCTGGTGAAGTTCAAAGGCTACTACACCGGCTATGCCGACAAGCTCTGGCGGGACGGCAACGGTCTCAGCTGGTGCGTGCTGAAGGGCCATACCCGCAACCGGACCGGGACGGTGACCCTGGAATCCTCCGACCCGCGCCACGCGCCGCGGGTCGATTTCAACTACTTCGGCGAAGGCGGCGATGCCGACCTCGACGCCCTGGTCGAAGCGGTCGAGATCGCGCGCGAGATCGCCAGGCCGTTGCGCGAGCGCGGCGTCGCCACCGAGGAACTGCCCGGCATCGATGTGCGGGGCCCGGCGCTGGCGCAATGGATCCGCGACAATGCCTGGGGCCATCACGCGTCCTGCACCTGCGCCATCGGCCCGCGCGAGGCGGGCGGCGTGGTCGATGGCGATTTCCGCGTCCATGGCGTGACCGGGCTGCGGGTGGTCGACGCCTCGGTCTTTCCGCGCATCCCCGGCTTCTTCATCGTCAGCGCAATCTACATGATCGCGGAAAAGGCCGCGTCCGTCATCCTGGCGGAGGCCGCGGCGGCGGCCGGGTCCCAGCGTGCAGCCCGCGTTCGCGAAGGAGCGATGCCATGATCATCCTCAAGGTCGCGCATGCGATCCTGACGTTCTTCCTGCATCTGGAGCGGCGGTTCGAGCCGTTCTTCCGGCCGTGCGCCAACTGGCTGCTGCGCGATCCGTCGCGGGTCGTGATCCAGTTCTTCTACAATCTGGGCCGCAAGAATTATGGCCTTGCTTTGGCGGAGGAGCGCATCGATCCCGACGAGGAAGCCAGCACGCAGAGCATGATCGACACCATGCGCGAGCATCTGCGCGAGGATTTCCCGCCTGGCACGGTGGAGCGCGCAGGCAACACCAAGACCCACGGCCTGATGAAGGCCACCTTCACCGTCCATGACGGGTTGCCGGCCAACCTGCGCAAGGGCGTCTTCGCAGAGCCCAAGACCTATCGCTGCTACGTACGCTTCTCCGGCCCCGGCCCGCATGTCGAGCCGGATATCGACGACGTCGGCTTCATCAGCATCGGCGTCAAGCTGCTGGGCGTGCCGGGCGAGAAACTGATGGACGAGGAGAAGTTCACCCAGGATTTCACCAGCGTCTGCACCCCGACCTTCGTCACGCCGAACACCCGCGCCAATGCGCGGCTGCAGATCTGGAGCCGGCGGCATCTGCCGGTGTTCTATTTCTTCGATTGGACCGCGCCGGGCGGCATGCATCTGCTCGACTTCCTGATGCAGGGATTGTGGAACGAGACGCAGTACAATCCGCTCGGCCATACTTTCTTCAGTTGCGTGCCGTACCTGATGGGCGAGGGGCAGGCGATGAAATACAGTTTCCGCTCGCTGACCAAGGTGCACCGCAAGATTCCGCGCGTGCCGTTCCGGCCGCCGGACAATTACCTGCGCGACAACATGGTGAAGACGCTGAGCGAAAAGGACGTCGAGTTCCACATGGAGGTCCAGATCCAGACCGACCCGCACCGGATGCCGATCGAGGATGCCGGCGTATACTGGTCGACGCGCCTGTCGCCGCGCGTGCCGGTGGCGACCTTGCGTATCCCGAAGCAGAAGTTCGATTCGCCGAAGCAGCTCGCCTTCGCCCGCAACCTGCGGCTCAATCCCTGGCACTGCATCAAGGAGCATCGCCCGCTCGGCAACCAGAGCCGCGCGCGCCACCGCATGTATCAGGAGCTGGCGATCTTCCGCCAGGCGCAGAACCAGGAGCAGCACGTCGAGCCGACCGGCGACGAAGTGTTCGACTGATGTTGCAGCGTCGGAACGGGCGTGCCACGCTGAAATCTCAACAAGGGACAGGGAAGCCGCGTGCGATTCGACTCCTCGATCTTTACGGCTCCCCGCAATGAGGCTTCGAGACAGCTGCGTGTAGCAGGGGCGTTGCTTCTGGTCCTGGGGTTGATCCTTCTCGCTGGCGGCGCGGTATTTGCCTGGCTGCTTTTGGGGATCCCGATCCCCGCTGAGTGGCTGCCCGAGGGAACAAGGATTGAAGGAACTCCCGGGGACGGACTTTCCCAATTTCAACGGGCCGCATTATGGGCCCTCGTGTTGTTGCTCCTGGCGTGCGGCGCGGCGGCGATGTTGCAAGGTGTCTGGCAGTTGTTTCTCGGGCGCAAGAACAAGATGCTTCTGCGCATCATCGTCGCGGCAACGATCGCGATCGTCGCTGCCGGTGTTGTCGCATCCGTGGTCGCCGGCTGCCCGATCGGGCGTATCTGTCAGTAACGATCCTAGCGCTCGGCGAGCAGCCAGGTGAGGGCGCGCAATCCCGGCAGGAAGAAATAGGCGCCGCCGCGCACCCGCACGAATTGCGGCACGGCGCGGCTGACCTTGCACGGGCCGGCGGATTGTGGCCTGCTGAAGCGGTCGGTCTCCTGCGTGCCGGGGAAGGGCTGGCGGTTGCCGAGCATCGGATCCTGCTCTCCGGTCATGCCGGCGAACTTGGCGCTGGCCATCCAGGCGCCCTGCACGAACTCGAACTGCCGCACCAGGTTGGCGTTGAGGCAGAGGAAGTGGAGCCCGGTATGCGGGCTCGGCGTGTCCGGCTTCGCGGCCTCCGCCGGGCTCGGTGATTCGCCGTACTTCCGGCCGCGCCGCAGCAGCCGGTGAAACCGCGTCGAGGCGATATGATCGCGCTCCGGCGATCCGGTCAGCCCGAGCAGCGCCAGCAGCTTCTTGATCAGGCCCATGCGGCCTTGCGGATAGTCGCCGGTTCGGGGGTTTGCTCGCCGGATATGGGCGCCAATCGGGCAGACCTGGCCCGACCGATCGGTCGAATAGAGGAAGTCGTTTCTGGGTTTGTCCGGGTTCTTGGGCGGCGCGATGCCGGGAATGCTGGTGGTGCCGAGGCCGGCGAATGGCTTGCCGTCCATCTGGCGGCCCAGCATCGCCTCCGCCAGCGTTACCGCATCCCCATAGTTGCCGGCCTCCTGATGGAGCCAGCGCCAGAATCCGCAGACGTCCTGATGCAATTGCCGGTACACCAGAAAGCTGCCGTTTCGGCCGAGATCGTGCAGGCCGGGCTGGTCCGCCGCCAGGGGAAGGGCACCGGCGCCCGGCACCGCTTCCTTCAGCAGGGGACGCTCGGTGTACAATCCGTATTCGTTGGGATAGCCCAGCACGATCTCGCCCGGCGCGATCAGATTGTGGAATGCCATGTCGGCGCCGGAATCGGACGCACGCGTGTCCTGCCAATCGATGCTCGGCTGCGACAGGCCGTCCCGGAACCCGAAGGGCTCCTTTGGCTCGTCTTCGTGTGTCCGGCCGGTATCGAAGTTCTCCATCACCGAGAGGCCGTTGGCGGCGGCGGCCTCCGCCAGCTCCTTGGCGGCGGTCTCGACCTGGTGCGGCTGGTCGTACTGGATCAGCAGCACGTGCGGCACGCGATCGCCGGTGCCCCAACTCCAATGCACCGGGTCGTTGTCGCCGATATCGCCGAGGCGCCGCAGGCGGCTGGGGTCGTCGGCAAGGCCGGTGAGGAACTCATCCGGAAACTGCTTCAGCACGTCGCCGTCGAGCTCGAGCTTGCCGAGGCCGGCCGCGGTCAGAGCCATCTGCAGCCCGTCGCCGACCCGCTTGCCGTCGCCGACCTGATTGAAGCGCGTCAGGCGCGGGATCAGGTCGCGCAGCCACGCGCGTGCCCGCGCCCGATCCTCGATCCGCAGCAGCAGGAGCTGGCATCCCAATCCGTCGAAGCCGGTCCTGACCAAGGCCTGGATGTCGTTCTCGTCTTCCGGCGTCCGGTTGGCGGCGCGCTTCATCGTCAGATCTCCGCCAGCCAGCGGCGAATTTCATCGACGCTCATGTCATCGCGCTTCAGGCCCTTGCGGATGCGGGCGTTGCGCGCCAGGTCGGCGGTGGTGAGGCCGGGATAGGCCCTGTACCACACGTCGGTCGGCACCTGGCGGCGATGCAGGTAGTGCTTGAACTGCTGCTCGCGCTGCGCGCCCCGCAGCACCAGGTAGTCGGTCTCCGGATAGGAAACGCCGTTGGAGAACACCAGGTTGAGGCCGAAGGCCACCTTGTTGATGAAATCGTCCATGTAGCTTTCGAGGCTGCCGTCGTAGTTGCTGGCGAAGAATACGCGGCGATTGCCGTCGAGCAGTACCCAGCGGGCGAAATGGATGGTGGAAACCCGCGCCAGCCGGCCGCTGTGATAGACGAAGATCCCCGACAGCGCGACCAGCCGCAGCGCGACGACGGCGATGGCCCAGCGGAAGAAGCCCGGCTTCAGCGAGCCGATGGCGCTGAACGGATTGGTGACGTCGCGGTCTTCGCCGACGGCGATGTCGCGGGTGCGCGCGGCGTTGTTGCGCGTCGGGATCACCGGATCGGTCGTCTCGCGTCGCCGCAGCGCGACCAGGAAGAACGGCGCGCCGACGATGATGAAGGGCAACAGAATCAGCCCCAGCAGCACCAGCCCGATGCCCTTGAGGACGAGCATGATCCATTGGCAGATCGTGCGCGGCTCGATCGATGTCAGAGGCGGGCCGCTGGCTTCGATCGCCGCGCGCAACTGCTGGTGCAGACGGCGCGGTTCGTCGCGCGCGCCCGCCTCGGCCAGGGGCCCGTGCAGCACCGCGTGCAGCGCGTCGTGCAGGGCGGCTTCCTCGCGCACCTGACGCACCGTGCGGCCGATCCAGTTCACGTACACCGCCGTCGGCGGAGTCTGGTGCGCGCGCATCCAGGTCAGCAATTCGGTGTTGTCATCGAACCCCTGGCAATGCGCGAAAATACGGCGCAGGCCGCCGCCGGCTTCGCCCACGATCCGCGCCATCAAATCATCGGCGGACCCGTCGCAATCGGCCAGGAAGATCAGCAGCACCCGCTCTGCCGGCGGCAGCTGGCCGGGAAAGTAGTCGTTGTCGGCGATCGTGTTGTCTTCCGCGACGACGAAGCGGGCGACGTGGATATCCTCGAACCGCCCGAACGGCACGAGCGCATTGTGAGGATCGACCATGCCCGGCCCGCTGTTCATGGTCGCCAGCAACGCGCGCAGATCCTGCGCCCGCCCCGGGCGGACCGGGGCGGTGACCATGAAATGGTCCTGGGTGATCAAACGCCAGCCCGGTCAGGGATGGAATTCGAGCGCGAAATCGATCAGCCGCGACTTGTTCCAGTAGACCTTGCCGAGATAGGTGTTGGGCGCGATGAGCCGGATCTCGTCGCGGATCCAGTGCGCGACCAGCGAGGTCTCGGAATAATCCAGGACGATGCATTCCTTCTGGTCGAGCCAGCTCGGAGCCTTATAGACCTTGGCGATGATGGCGTTGATGCCGAGCGGCAGGATGCGGTTGCGCAGCGTGCCGGTCTTGCTGTCGAACACCTTGCCCTGCCAGGCGAAAACGTTGACCAGCTTGGCGATGTCGCCGCTGAAATTGGTGCCGGGCGCCACGATGGCCGTGCCGTCGGCCTGGCCGTCCGGGATCGGCCCAGCCTCCTTGCTGGTGAACAGCGCATCCAGCTCGGCCTGCGATTTGGTGAGAAGGGAATCGACGATGGCGCTCATGGTATCACCCCCGCAAATGGAGCGGCTGAGCCACTCGGAAAAGGACAAGCGCACGCGACGCCGAGACCCCCGGTGCGCGCACCGTTAGCACGTGCGATGCAATGATATTGACCTAATCATACAAGCTGGTGCGCGGGCCAGACAATGCGCAACTAAACGGATTGTCGGCCGGCCTGATGTTTATTGATTCTTGCGCATTGGCGTGGTGGGTCGGAATGAGTGCCGGCGCCGTGCCGGGACCCCGTACCGCGCCTCGAGGCGGCCGGCATGCGCCCGGAGCCATTCCGGCGGCGAGCGGGGCGCTCCTTGCGGCGAAGATCTTCACATGCAAGCCCTACGAAGCCGTTGACCGCCAGCGCGCGGGATGAGCGGGCGGAGCGGAAATTTCCCACCCTTTCGTCGCCGTCTCCTCGACGCATGTCTGCCTCGAAGTCGGCGACGCGCTGCCTTCAGTCAGACTCCACGCCGCTTCGCTGACATGCCCATTCTCGTTCAGCGCACGGTGCGAGGCGGCGCTGGCAAATGCACGGCCGGCGGCGTTCGAGTCATCGTCGGGACAGAGGCGATTCGTCGATCATGTCGAAACCACACGATTCCCAGGGCTTTCTGGCACCCACCGATGTCACGATGACTCTCAGTGCGTCGTCAAAAGCCCGTCAAAAATCACGGTATTGTCCCAGTGCCTGTGACCCGGATCACACAGAACACGTCCCCGTGATGATCTGAATATTGTCTGTCGCGTATTTGTAACCATATGAGAGATCGTTTCGCGCGGAGGAGGGACCAATGCGCATATCATTGTTGATTACCGCAACCTGTCTATTGATCGCGGGTGCCGGCGTCATCGTCGGGCACCGCACGCAAGCCATGTCGTTGAACACCGGCACGCCGGTGGAGGCGATGCGCGTGGCGGATATTACGACCGGTACTGGCGGCATCCAGACCTGGAGCCGCATGATGGAGCTGGGCGGGCTGGAGGATTTCGGCAAGTCGCCGCAGACCTTGTTCGTGCCGTCGGATGCGGCCTTCCAATCGCTGCCGACGGATGAGCTGAAGGAGCTGCTGGCGCCGGGCCAGAGCGAGGCGCGCCGTGCCTTCCTGGCGCGCGGCGCGACCGATTCGCGGCTGGCGCCGGAAGAGATCGCCGGCAGGCGGGTCTCGGTCACTACGCTCGACGGACGGCCTTTGACTATCGACGCTACCGGCGAAGAGCTGATGGTCGGCGATTCCGAAGCGCTGGACGTGCAGAAGCTGCCGGATGGCAGGGTGATCTACGTCCTGGATCATGCGCTGACTCGCTGACGCTGGCGCGGCGCTCGTTGCTTCGGATAAAGTGAAGGGCGGCCCTCGGCCTGTACGGGCGGGGGCCGTCACCTCTTCACTTTATTCTCCGCGCAGCCGCATGAGTGCCATTCCCCACCGGCCGATCGCCTTGCTCTCTCCCCTGGTGGAGGAGCGCGATGCGCTGCTTCATCGCCTGACCGAGATCGGCACCCACGCCATCGGCACGCTGCAGGTGACGACCGGAAAGCTGGAGGGGCACAGCGTCGCCCTGGCGGAAAGCGGCGTCGGCAAGGTGGCCTCGACGGCGATCGCGACCCTGATCGCCACCTCGCTCGATTGCCGCGCCATCGTGGTGTGCGGCGTCGCCGGCGGCATCGACCCCGAACTCGCGATCGGCGACGTGGTGATCGCCGATCGCCTGATCCAGCACGATTACGGCCATCTCACCAATCAGGGCATCCGCAATTTCCGGCCCGGCATCGCGCCGATCGGCGAAGCGCGCGACCGGATCGCGTTCGATCTGTCGGCGGAGCTGCTGATGCGGATCGGCGGCGCGGTGAAGGCGGTCGCGCTGCCGCCGTTGCCGCCGGATCTCGGCATCGCGGTCCAGCGTCCGCCGCGCATCGCCTTCGGCCCGATCGTCAGCGGCGACCAGTTCATCAACAGCGAACTGGTGCGCGCGCGGCTGCACCGCGACTACGCCGCCTTGGCGGTGGAGATGGAAGGCGCGGCGGTCGCGCAGGCGGCCGAGCTGCTCGGCATTCCCTGCATCGTCATCCGCTCCTTGAGCGACCTTGCCGGCGCGGAAAGCCATCTCGACTTCCCGAAGTTCCTGCGCGCCGTCGCGCCGGCCGCGGCCGAAGTCGTCGCCCGCATCGTATCGGTGCTGTAGCGATGCCTGAGTTGGGGGCGACCATCGCCATGCTGGCGATCGCGTTCGGTTTCGCGGCGCTGGCCAACTGGCAGATGCGCCGGCCGTTCGAGCGGCGCTGGCTGCCGGTGGTGCCCTGGCTCGGCGTCCAGTTCGTCGCCGCCGCCATTGTCCTCGTCATGTTGGCGCACCTGGTCTCGCTGCTGACCGGCCATCCGTT
>DASYRS010000149.1:0-1550 GCA_036004205.1 Dongiaceae bacterium | reverse complement strand
GGACGGCTGGAGCGCCGCTTCGACGGCTACGTCGCCATCGGCTGCGTCGTCCGCGGCGAGACCACGCATTACGACACGGTGTGCCAGGAAAGCGCGCGGGGACTGATGGACCTGACGATCCAGTACGATCTCGCGATCGGCAACGGCATCATCACCGTCGAGGACGAGGATCAGGCCTGGGCCCGCGCCAAGCCGGAAGAGCAGGACAAAGGCGGTGGCGCGGCCAAAGCGTGCCTCACCATGATCGCGCTCAAACGCCACTGGGGGCTCGATTGATGGCCGGCAGCAAGCCCGAAGATCGCGCAGAGCGCGGCAAGCGTCTGGCTTTGACGCGCAGCAATGCGCGCCTCGCCGCCGTGCAGGCGCTCTATCAATGGGAAGCGACCGGCATACGCGCTGAAGCGGTGGTCAAGGAATTCGCCGATCATCGGCTGGGTGAGGTGGTCGATGAGGTGGCGCTGCCGCCGGCGGACATCAAGCTGTTTACGATGGTCGTTCTCGGTGCCGCCGCCAACGTCGCGGAACTGGATGACATGATCGCCGCCGTCCTCACCGAAGACTGGACGGTCGAGCGGCTGGAGGCGACGTTGCGCGCCATCCTGCGCTGTGGCGTGTTCGAGCTGGCGCACCGCGAGGATGTGCCGCCGCGGGTCGTGATCGCGGAATATGTCGCGGTGTGCGATGCCTTCTTCGCCGCCAAGGAGACCGGCCTCGTCAACGGCATCCTCGACCAGCTCGCCCGGCAATTGCGGCCGGCGGAGATGGGGCCCAGTGGCCCCGCCGGTCACTGAGCCCGCGCGGCAATGGGAAAAAGCAAGCTGCCGGGCGAATTCGAACTCATTGCGCGCTACTTCGCGCCGCTCGCGGCGAATGCGCCCGGCGCGCTGGGCCTCAAGGACGATGCATTCACGTTCCTGCCACCCGCCGGCATGGAGCTGGTGCTGACCACCGATGCGCTGACGGCCAACCTGCATTTCCTGCGCAGCGATCCGCCAGACCTGATCGCGCGCAAGATGCTGCGCCAGAATCTCTCCGACCTCGCGGGCAAGGGCGCGCGGCCGCTCGGCTATCTGATGACGACCGCCCTCGATGCCGAGGTCGATGAACCCTGGATCGCGAAATTCGTGGCCGGCCTGGCGCAGGATCAGGTCGAGTTCGAGATCGCGCTGTGGGGCGGCGACACCACCGCGACGCCAGGTCCGCTGGCGCTGACCGCAACGCTGATCGGCTGCGTGCCGGCCGGCCGCGCGTTGCGCCGTGATGGCGCCAGGCCGGGCGACCGCATCCTCGTCACCGGCACGATCGGCGATGGCTTTTTCGGCCTCGCCGTGCATCGTGGTGAACTCACCGATCTGGCGGAACCGGCGCGGCGCTCCCTCGCGCGGCGCTATCTGCTGCCGCAGCCGCGCGTCGCGCTCGGCCGGATGCTGGCGGAGCGGGGACTGGCCCGCGCAGGCATGGACATTTCCGATGGGCTCGCCGCCGATCTGGCTCACATGTGCGCGGCATCCGGCTGCGGAGCGCACATCGAGATAGCCGCAGTTCCGCTG
>DASYRS010000148.1:0-7393 GCA_036004205.1 Dongiaceae bacterium | reverse complement strand
GGCAGGTGCTTCTGCATGTACTCGGCGACCAGCCGGCCGTTGGTGTCGTAGCCACCGCCGGGATCGGTCGCGACAATATAGGTGACTGTCCGGCCGTCGAAGAAAGCCGTCCCTTCCTGGGCCCAGGCGTGGCTGGAGGCCAGCCCGACTGCCAGCAGCGCCGCCGCCGCGTTTTGCATCCGCATGTCGATCGATCCTCCCCGTCTGTTGCTACCGCGTGCGGAGCGGCCGACAATTCGTCGGCCGCGCCACGGCAAACAAGCTCCGATCAGTCTTTCTTCTTCAAGGCTTCCTTCAGGAACGCGACCATCTCCGGCGTCTGATCCATCGCCTTGGTCACCGCCGCCCCGACGTCGTCACCGACCAGGGGATCGACCGGTAGCCCGAGCGATTCGGCCTTCTTGAGGAACTCCGGATCGGACGTCGCGGCTTTGTACGCATCGCGCAACGCGGCCAGCCGGTCCGCCGGAATTCCGGCGGGGCCGGCCGTCAGCCGCGAAATGTTGCTCTGCGATTCCACCAGCGCGATCGCCTTCTTGCCGTCTTCGCTGTCGACCATCGAGGACAGCTGCGGCACGTCGGTTTCCGAGCCGCCGATCTGGGCGATGAACTTGCCGTGGCCCTCATCGACGAATTGCTGAAAAGTCGAACGCGAGCCGACGATGCCCTGCACTTCTCCGCGGCGCATCGCCAACTGATCGTCGCTGCCGTTATAGCCGGTGATCACCTGGATCGGCAGCTTCAGGGTGTTGATCAGCATGGTCGCTTCGATGGTCGAGGCGCTGCCGACGCCCGCCGCGGCGAACTTGATCGGGTCCTTGAGGTTCTTCAGCTGCTCATAGCTTTCGATCCCGGATTCCTTCGACACGACGATCACGCGCGGATCGGATGCGACCTTGCCGATCCACGACATTTTCGACAGATCGAACTTGATGCCTTCCTTGCCGGCGAGCTGACTGTAGATGAGGCCGGTGTTGAACGTGCCGAAGGTGAGGCCGTCCGGCTCCGAGGCGTAGATGTAGTTGGTTCCGACCAGATGCCCCGCGCCGGGCATGTTCTGCACCACGAAGGTGGAGCCGGGCAGATGCTTTTGCATGAACTCCGCCACCAGGCGTCCGTTGGTGTCATAGCCGCCGCCGGGATCGGTCGCGACGATGTAGTTGATTGTCTTGCCGTTGAAGAAGTCGGCGCCTGATTGCGCCGCGGCCGCGCCGCTCCACAACGCAATGAGCGCTGCGGCGCCGGCCGCCGCCATGCAGTTTGATAGCCTAGTCATCGTGTTTCCTCCCCGTTGGCGTTTTCGTTTCGTTACGGACCGGGCTGCCAAACGACAGCCCGGCTTTGCGCAAGCCCTCAGGTTTCAAGAGCCAAGTCGATGCATGATCAGCGGCGTCAGGAATCCCGGATGCAGCCGAATGTGCAGCAACAGCCCGAACATCAGATAGAGCACCAGAGTCGCCCCGATCCCGAGCAGCAGCGCGAACCGCCAGCTCGCTTCGGCCTCGCGGCGCAGGAACGTCACCAGCATCGCCGGAACGCTGACGTAGAAACCGAGACCGAGGACGGCAGCGATGAAGCCGACGAAGTAGAGCCACATCCGCAACTCGCTCTTCGCCGTGTGCGGGCCGAACTCCGGCAGTTCCGTCTCGAGCGTCTCAACCGGTTTGCCGGCCTTCGGCGCCGTCTGAAAATGGCTGGTCAGGTGGCCGTCGTAGGCGCGCAACGCATCAAGGCCGAGTTGCAGCAGGCATAAGGCAATTCCCGGTATGCCGACGATGAGCGGCATGAAACGGGCGCCTTCCGGATATTGCGTCGCGATGCCGACCAGAGTGCCGAAAATCACCAGCATGACGGCGGTCAGCCAGGTGCTGAAAGTATTCAACGTCAGCCCCCAACGTGAACGTGATGACGCCGGGGCCGGAGATTGCGATAGAGCGCGAACGCCATCAGCGCGACGATCATCGCGATCAGAACGAGAGACAGCGGCCGCAGGAAGAAGCTGTAGCCCCACAGCTGCAGCGCCTGGTTCAGCGATTCTTCGGCCTTGCCGCCCAGCACCAGCCCGATCACGAACGGCGCCCGCGGCCAGTTGGCCCGGAGGAACGCGTAGCCGATCGCGCTGAACAGCACGAGGATGACCAGGTTCTGCCATTGGAAATCGCTGACGAAGCAGCCGATCGCCACGAACACCAGGATGAAGGGAACCAGCATGCGGCCGTTGACGAATGTCAGCAGCGCCACCCAACGGCACAGCACCAGGAGGATCGAGACCGCCATCAGATTGCCGACGATCAGCGCCCAGATCAGCGTCCAGACGAGACCAAGATGATCCGTCATCATGAAGGCGCCCGGCTGGATGCCGAGGATGAGAAAGGCGCCGAGCAGGACCGCCATGCCCGAGCTGCCCGGGATGCCGAAGAACAGCGTCGGAAGCAGCGAGCCGCCCTCCTTGCCGTTGCTGGCGGTCTCGGGCGCGATGACGCCTTCGATCGCCCCTTTGCCGAACCGCTCCGGCGTCTTGGAGCTCTGGACCGCATGGCCGTAGCACAGCCACGCGGCGGCCGATCCGCCGAGCCCGGGGATCATGCCGATCACGGCCCCGATGACCGAGGTCCGCACCACCAGCCACCAATGGCGCGGCACTTCCATCACGCCCGACAAGAGCTGCCGGTAGGAGAAATTCTTGTCCTCCGCCGGCACCGCCGAGATCGCGCCGCCCTTGGTGCCGAGGGCGATCATCTCCGGCACCGCGAACAGCGCCAGCACGGCCGTGACGAGGCTGACGCCGTCCCACAGGAACAACATGTCGCCGGCATAGCGCGGCGTGCCGGTCTGCGGATCCATCCCGACGGTCGAGAGCATAAGGCCCCAGAAGCCGACGATGAGGCCCTTCACGATCTTGTCGCCGCTGGACAGGAAGGCGATGAAACTGATGCCCAGCAGCGCGATCAGGAAGAACTCCGCCGGGCTGAATTGCAGCACGATCGGTTCCAGGATCGGGATCATGATCGCGAACACGATCGCGCCGATAATGCCGCCGACGCCGGATGCGGTGATCGACGCGCCGAGCGCCCGCGCGGCCTGCCCCTGCTTCGCCAGCGGATAGCCGTCGAGCGTGGTCGCCGCGTCGTCGCCGTCGCCGGGGATCCCGAACATGATGCTGGAGATCTGGCCGCTGGTGCCGTTCACGGCGTGCATGGTCAGCAGGAAGACCGCGCCGGCGACCATGTCCATGCCGTAGACGAACGGAATGGCCATGGCGATCGAGAGCTTTCCGCCAATTCCCGGCGTCACGCCGACCAGCAATCCAAAGATCACGCCGATCAGCATCAGGCCCATGACGTGTGGAGAGCTCAGCAAACCATAGAGCGCTCCAAACATGGTCTCGACCATGTGTGGTCCCATCCTCCCGTACGAGTTTCCACGAAACTCCCTGAGGCCGCGGGGCTTCGTGTCCGCGCTGCCCGATGGTTCCAGCACAGGGTCCAACGGTACGGCGCGACGATCGCTGCTCGTTGAAGGACCGGCAGCTGTTCCGCAATAAGGGACTTTTCCGGCCAGCCATTGTCCAAAACAAAAATTGCTGGATAGCCTGATGGTTTTGGCACTAGCAAAGGGGCCGGCAGCACATTTCCTGCCTTGCTGGCCGCGAACGGTCCCTGCGGCGAAGGCGCTTGTCCGGCCGGCCGTTCCGCCATCTTGCCATCACAATATTAGCTTGGAGAGGGCTTACCCAGACTGATATGATATGGCCAAAATACCTCTGGGAGGAGGGCTGAATGGATCTCAGGAGCCTGCGGCTGTATCTGGCTGTGCTCGAGCACGGCAGCATTACAAAAGCCTCCGAAAGCGCGCATGTGGCGCAGCCGGCGCTTGGGCTGCATATCCGCAAGCTGGAGGAGGAGCTTGGGCTGGAACTGCTGGAGCGCCATTCGCGCGGCGTGCGGGTCACGGAGGCCGGCGCGCTGCTCGCCAAGCATGCCGAGGTCATCCTGCGCTATGCGGACCTCGCCAAGGAGGAATTGACCAACTACGCGAAGGTGCCGAGCGGCCACGTCAGCATCGGCCTGACCCCGACCGCGCGGGAAGCGATCTCCGTGGCGCTGGTCGAACGCGTGTCGCGCGACCTGCCGGCGGTGCAACTGACGGTCAAGGAAGCGCTCAGCGAATCGCTGGTCGAATATCTCCTCGACCACCGGGTCGACGCGGCACTGGTCTACAACACGCGGGAAGGCGGCGATCAGCTGGTCTTCGAGCCGCTGGCGAGCGAGAGCATGTATTTCGTCTATCCGCTGGAGGATGGGCGGCGGACGCAGCCGACGATTCCGCTGGCCGAGGTGATGCGCCATCGGCTGATCCTGCCGACACGGCCGCATCTGGTCCGCACCGAGGTCGACCGGCTGGCGGGCAACATCGGCGTCACGCCCAACATCGTCCACGAAGTCGATTCGATGCCCGCCATCCGCGACTTCGTCAGCCGGGGCCTGGGCTGCTCCGTCATGCCGCACGGCGCCGCGGTGAACAGCGCCTTCAGCGAGACCATCGGCAGCCAGCTTGTCGTCGAGCCCGAGATCAAGCGCATCCTGCACCTCGCCTATTCACGCAGGCGGTCCATTTCCAAGGCCTTTCAGGCGGTTATCAACACCTTGAAGACATTGGTCGCGGAGGAGAGAAACCGCGCCGGCGGACAATGGCAGCGGCTCGAATCGCAGGTGCGGCTGGTCCGCAAGAGCGCGGCCGCCGGCTGAGCGGCGCTAATGATGATGATCGTGATGGTGGCCATGCTCATGATCGTGTTCATGATCATGGGAGTGGCCGTGATCGCGATCGCGCAGGCGCTGGAAGGTCCTGGCGGGCTCGGCCTGGCCATCGAGCAACGCCTCCAGCGTCGCCCGCATCATGTCGTCGCCAGACGGGAACTGGCCGGCTAGGAAGCCGGCAAGCCGGGCAAACACCACCGCCTGGTTGGCGATCGTCTGCGCCCGGTGGCCTTCGGGGACGGCGACCAGGTCGCTGGCTGCATGGTTGAGCATGCGGCGGAACAGATCCGACATATAGGCCGGACGGTCGTCATCCGATTTGAGCGGCGCCGCGGCGCGCGCGGTCAAGGTCTGCTGCGTGACGCCATGGCCGCCCGCGATATAGAGGAGCCTGGCGACGATCTCCTCGTCACCCTGCAGATCGTCTTCGACTTCGCCGCACATGCCGCTGCTCCATGGGTCAGGAGGCGGCCCGGCTGGTCAATTCCGGCAGGTCCGCTTTCTCCGCTTCGTAATAGCTGTCCATTTTGGACTCCAGCCCGTTCTTGGCAAGGGCGTCGGCGAACTGGGTGCGGACCAGCGGCTTTTCGTCGGCATAGTCGATCTGGTCCCCGCCGATGCGCTGGCTGATCCAGGCCTTCGGAACGCCCTGGGCGTTGCGGACCGAAACCACCTCGTGCTTGAAGGCGAGATAGCGGGCGGGGGTCTTCCCCGTGTTGAAATGCTGGTGGAACCACAGATTGGGGGGGACAATCATGCTCCCCACTTCCCACTCGTAGCGCCGCGGCTCCTCGCCCTCCGGCCACATCAGGCTGAAGCCCTCGCCGCTCAGCACGATCACATGGGCGCCAGGTCCATGGCGATGCGCCTTCTTGTAGGTCCCGACCGGGAATTGCGAGATGTGGCTGTTCATCGAGCCGCGCGCCATGTTGAAGCGGATGTGGCCGCCGCCGGCGCCACGCTCCTTCGCCGCGATCAGCGGCAGGTTGACTGCGTCCGCCACGAAATTGGTCTGCAGCAACAGGCCGTTCTGCTCGCCGCGATTGGCGAAATAGTCCGGTTCGCCGGCAAAGCGGTTCTTGAAGTCGAACGGCGTGTTGAAGATGAATTCCTCGTCCTCGTAGAGATTCATCACCGGCGGATTGTTGGTGACGGCGACGTAGCGCGCCGGCTGCTGCCCAGAGCCGTTAAAATGCTGGTGCCAGGCATTGAGCGGGATGGCGAACAGCGCGCCCTTCTGCCATTCGAAGGTGACCTTCCGACCGGCATCGTTCCAGACCGAGGTGGAGCCATGGCCATCCAGGACCAGGATCATCTCCTCGAACAATTGGCGCTGGGGGCTAAGCTTTCCGCCCGCCGGGACCTCGCAGACATAGCAATCGTTGGAGGTGCGCGAAGCGTCGTGGTTGATGAAGACACCCCGGCCGCCGCGCCGCGCCCACGGCTTCAGCTCCACAGTGTGCAGGTTACGCACGTAGAGGGCGCTGATGATGTCGAGGCCCTCCTTCGCGACCCAGCGGGTGTAGGGGGTCTCCTTTTCGCTGGCGAATTTCTTCGCCAACTCGTCCGAAACAATGGCGTCCTTGGCCATGCTACAACTCCCTCTGGCCTGCATGCCGCCGCGCGAAACCCAGGCTGGAACCACTGAAATGACCCTGTAGCGGTATCCCAAAACGCCCAAGACGGAGAAATATCGAAAATGCATGGGAGCCAGCGGCCGCCCATTTGACCCTCCGCGATTTGGTCTGGCTGCCCTTTGAAATCCGTCTTGCTCCACGGCTCGAAACCGGGCGCGGAGGAACTTACAATGGCGCGGCTGCAAGAGGTTGGACATGGCGAACAAAGACGGCAAAAACCCTTCACCGACCGAGCCGCGACGCCACACGCTTTCAGACCATGTGTACGGCGATGCCATGGACCATGCACACGGGCCGGATGCCGACCACGACCATGATTCATTCGAAGCGCTCGGTCGGATCGAGGAAAATCCGATCTGGATTCAGGACAACGTGATCCTTACCAGCGTCGGCATGGATATCGGGTCATCCGGCACGCAGGTGATCTTCTCGCGCGTCCACATGCGCCGGATCGGCGAAGATCTCACCAGCCGGTATATCGTGGCGAAGCGCGAGACGCTCCATGAATCGCCGATCAGCCTGACGCCCTATCGCAGCGAGACGCGGATCGACGAGGCTGCGCTGGGCGCCATCATCGACCGGGCCTACGGGGCGGCGCGCCTGGCGCCGGAGAGCATCGATACCGGCGTCGTCATCCTGACCGGCGAAGCGCTGCGGCGCGAGAATGCCCAGAGCATCGCGGGCATTCTGGCCGAGCATGGCGGGCAGTTCGTGTGTGCGACCGCCGGCCATCACATGGAGGCGATGCTGGCCGCCTATGGCTCGGGCGCGGCCCGGGCGTCCCACGATCGCAAGGCGCGGCTGCTCAACATCGATATCGGCGGCGGCACCACCAAGCTGGCCATCGTCGAGAGTGGCGCGGTGAAGGCGACGGCAGCGATCCATATCGGCGGCCGCCTCCAGGTCGCCGATGCCAATGGCAGGATCACGCGCCTCGACCCCGCGGGCCGTCACCACGCCCGGATGGCGGGCTTCGATTGGACGATCGGCGACGTG
>DASYRS010000147.1:0-6258 GCA_036004205.1 Dongiaceae bacterium | reverse complement strand
GACCATGTTCAGATCACGGTGGCCGAGACCGTCGGGGTCGGCGGGCGATGGAGCTACTACGACGCGGCGGGCGCGCTGCGCGACATGGTGCAGAACCATCTCCTGCAGGTCCTGTGCCTGACGGCGATGGAACCGCCGATCGCCCTCGATGCGGATTCGGTGCGCGATGAAAAGGTGAAGGTGCTGAAATCCCTCAATCTGCTGGCTGGGCAGGAGGCGGCGACCGCCACGGTGCGTGGCCAGTATCGCGCCGGCGCGATCGAAGGCCAGCCGGTGCCGGGCTATCTGGACGAGACCGATGCCAAGGACGGCAGCGATCGCGAGACCTATGTCGCCATCCGCGCCGAGATCGACAACTGGCGCTGGGCCGGGGTGCCGTTCTACCTGCGCACCGGCAAGCGCCTGCCGCACCGCGGCTCCGAGATCGTGGTCCAGTTCAAATCGCCACCGCACTTCATCTACCCGACCTATGGCGCGATCCCGCCATCCAATCGCCTGATCATGCGCCTGCAGCCGAACGAGGGCATCCGCTTCCAGATGCTGAACAAGCGGCCGGGCCCGGGCGAATTGCGCCTGCAGCAGACCGCTCTCGATCTCAGCTTCGCCGACACGTTCGGCAGCGTCATTCCCGATGCGTACGAACGCCTGCTGCTGGATGTGATCCGCGGCCGGCCGACCTTGTTCATGCGGGTGGACGAGGTCGAGGCGGCCTGGCGTTGGACGGATTCCATCCTCGATTCCTGGTCGCAACTGAATGTGCCGGCCAAGCCGTATACAGCCGGCTCTTGGGGGCCAAGCGCCGCCATCGCGTTGATCGAGCGCGATGGCAGGACTTGGCATGAAGACGATGCTTGAGAAACCGCCGAGTGGTACCCAGGTCCGCTGGACCGATTGTCCCGACCGCGCAAGCTGGGCCAACAAGGCCGCCAGCAAGATCGCCGAGCTGCTGAGCGGCAGTGTCGCATCGCGCGGCGCCGCCAGCCTGGTAGTGGCGGGGGGATCGACCCCGCAGCCGATTTTCGACAAGCTGTCATCGACGCATCTCGACTGGGCGAAAGTGCATGTCGGGCTGACCGATGAGCGCTGGGTGCGCGCCTCGCACAGCGACAGCAACGAGCATCTGGTGCGCCACCACCTCTTGCGCAACCAGGCGAGCGCGGCGCAGTTCCATCCGCTCTACAGCCCGACGTCCCGGCCGAGCGGAGGCCTCGCCGAAGCGGAGCGCTCGATCAATTCGATGCCGCGGCCGTTTGACGTGGTGCTGCTGGGCATGGGAACCGACGGGCATTTCGCCTCGTTGTTTCCGGGCCTGCCGGAGACCAAGGCCGCGCTCGACCTGCACAGCCCGTCCTTGTGCGTGGCGGTGGACAAGCAGCAGAACGGCTATGCGCGGCTGTCGCTGACCATCACGGCGCTGCTCCATGCCAAGCTGATCCTGGTGGCGATTTCCGGCCGGCCGAAGCGGACGGTCGCCCTGCAGGCCCTGGCCGGCAGCGCCGATACGCCGATCGCGACTTTGCTGTCCCACCGCAAGGACGATTTGGAATTTCTGTGGACCGAGTAAGCACAGCATGACCCATTTGCACGCCGTTACCCAAGAGGTCACGGAGCGAATCAAGGCCAAGAGCGCCGACACCCGCCGCGATTACCTGGAGCGCATGCAGGCGGCGCGCGCGCAGAAACCGGAGCGCACGCACATCTCCTGCGGGAACCTGGCGCACGGGTTCGCGGCCTGCGATCCCCATCACAAGCAGCTGCTGACGGCCGACACCGCCCCCAATATCGGCATCGTCTCCGCCTACAACGACATGCTGTCCGCGCATCAGCCTTATGGCGAATATCCAGCCGTGATCAAGCAGGCGGCGGACGAGATCGGCGCGGTCGCGCAATTCGCCGGCGGCACGCCCGCGATGTGCGACGGCGTAACCCAGGGCCAGCCGGGCATGGAGCTGTCGCTGTTCAGCCGCGACGTGATCGCGCTTTCGACCGCGGTGGCGTTGACCCACGGCATGTTCGATGCGGCCCTGTGCCTCGGGATCTGCGACAAGATCGTGCCGGGCCTGTTCATGGGCGCGCTCGCCTTCGGCCATCTGCCAGTGATCTTCGTGCCTGGCGGACCGATGCCCACCGGCCTGCCGAACTACGAGAAGTCGCGCGTGCGGCAGCTTTATGCGGAAGGCAAGGTCGGCCGCGCCGAATTGCTGGAAGCGGAAGCTGCGTCCTATCACGCGCCCGGCACTTGCACCTTCTACGGCACCGCGAATTCCAACCAGATGATGATGGAGGCGATGGGCCTGCATCTGCCCGGCGCCGCCTTCGTCAATCCCGGCACGCCGCTGCGCACCGCCTTGACTCGCGCCGCGACCCAGCGCGCGGCGCAGATCACCGCCCAGGGCAACGACTATCGTCCGATGGCGGAGATCGTGGACGAGCGCGCCATCGTCAATGCGATCGCGACCCTGGTCGCGACCGGAGGCTCCACCAATCACACGATCCACCTGGTGGCGATGGCCGCGATCGCCGGCATCCGGATCGACTGGACCGACATCGCCGACATCTCGCGCGCGACGCCGCTGCTGGCGCGGGTCTATCCCAACGGCCAGGCGGACGTGAACCAGTTCCAGGCGGCCGGCGGCACCGGGTTCGTGATCGCGCAGTTGCTGAGCGCGGGGCGGATGCATGGCGACGTCGAGACGGTGATGGGCCAGGGCCTCGCCGCTTATACGCGCGAGCCGTGGCTCAATGATGGCAAGCTCGATTGGCGTGACGGGCCGGCGGAGAGCGGCAACCATGATGTGCTGCGCTCGGTGGGCGATCCGTTCGATAGCGAAGGTGGCATCAGGCTGCTGACCGGCAACCTTGGCCGCTCCATCATCAAGGTGTCGGCGGTGAAGCCGCAGCATCGCGTGGTGCGTGCGCCGGCCGCGATCTTCGATGATCAGGACCAGGTGCTGGCGGCCTTCAAGGCCGGCAAGCTGCACCGTGATGCGATCGTGGTGGTGCGGGGCCAGGGGCCGCGCGCGAATGGCATGCCGGAGTTGCACAAGCTGACGCCATCGCTCGGCGTGCTGCAGGATCTCGGCTATCAGGTGGCGCTGGTGACCGATGGTCGCATGTCCGGCGCCTCGGGCAAGGTGCCCGCGGCCATCCACGTGTCGCCGGAAGCAGCCGGCGAGGGGCCGATCGGACGGCTGCAGGAGGGCGATGTGGTCTCGCTCGATTCCGAGCGAATGATCCTGACGGCCGAAGTGCCGGAAGCCGAATGGAACGCCCGCGCGCAATGGCATCCCGATGCGCGCAAGTCGGCGTTCGGCTTCGGGCGCGAACTGTTCGGCGCGATGCGCGCGCATGCGACGCAGCCGGAGCAGGGCGCCGTCACGCTGCTGGGGGCGGCGTAAGCCATGCCGCAAGCGGCAACGGATCTTCTGGTCGCCGACATCGGTGGCACCAATGCGCGCTTCGCCCTGAGCGACGCGGACAGCGTCTTGCACGATGTGCGCGTGCTGAGCGCGGCCAGCTTTCCGAAGATCGATGAGGCGATCGAAGCCTATTTCGCCGGCCTGACGCGACCGCGGCCGACCCAGGCCTGCTTCGCGGTCGCGTGTCCTGCCAAGGGACCGGAGATCAAGTTCACGAATTCCTCCTGGCGGTTTCTGAAGGCGGACCTGCGGCAGAAATTCCAGTTCGAGCGTTTCGTCGTGATCAACGATTTCGAAGCACTTGCGGCATCGGTGCCGACGCTCGAAGGTGGGCAACTGGCAGCCTTGCGGGCAGGCACCGCCGACCCGAGCGCCGTCAGCCTGGTGATCGGCCCCGGCACCGGTCTCGGCGTCGGCGCCTATGTGCCGGCGGGCAAGAGCGCCTGGGCGGTCATTTCCGGCGAAGGCGGCCACGTCGGATTCGCGCCCAATACGGAGCAGGAAATCCGGCTGTGGCAGCGCATGCGCGAGAAATATGGCCGCGTCTCGGCCGAGCGCGTGTTGAATGGCGCCGGCCTGGTGAATGTCTACCACTTCTTGGCGGATGAGGCCGGTCAGCAGGTCGGGGAGATCGGTGCGCCGGAGATTTCGCGCCGGGCGCTGGCCGGCGAGGAGGTCGCGGTCAACGCTGTGCTAATGTTCTTCGACATGCTGGGCAGCGTGACCGGCGACCTGGCGCTGGCGTTCGGATCGCGCGGCGGGGTCTATATCGGCGGCGGCATCACGCCGAAACTTCTCGATTTCGCGCGGCGCAGCAAGCTCGTCGACCGCTTCCTGGATAAGGGGCGGGTGTCCGCGATCCTGCAAGCCATGCCGATCTGGGTCATCCTGGAAGAGCGCGCCGCCCTCTATGGCGTGCGCCGCCAATTCGATCGCGAGGGAACATGAGCGGACCGGCCTCCGTCTTCGCTTTGCTGGACGGCATTCGCGCGCTGCCTGTGGTGGCGATCGAGTCCGTCGAGGACGCCGTGCCGCTGGCCGATGCGCTGGCGGAGGGCGGCCTGCCCGCCATCGAGGTCACTCTGCGCACCGCGGCGGCGTTCGACGCGATCGCGACGCTGCAGAAGGAGCGGCCGAAGCTGCTGATCGGTGCCGGCACCGTCGTCAGCGGGGCGCAGATGAAGACCTGCGCGGCGCTGGGCGTGCGCTTCGCGATCAGCCCGGGCCTCACCCCCGCGCTGCTGGAGATCGCGCACGAACTGAAGATGCCCTATCTGCCCGGGACCGCAACGGCATCGGATGTGATGACCGGCCTGCAGCACGGCTGGAGCGAGTTCAAGTTCTTCCCGGCCGAGGCTGCCGGCGGACCCAACATGCTGAAATCCTGGGCAGGGCCGTTTCCCGATCTGCGCTTCTGCCCGACCGGGGGCATCAACGCACAGAATGCCGGCAGCTACCTGGCGCTGCCGAACGTGGTGATGGTCGGCAGCTCGTCGATGATGCCCGCCGCGTCGCTCAAGGCGAAGGATTGGGCGGACATCGCGCGGCGGTCGCGTGCCTTCACCGACGCGCTCGACAACATCGTGGCGTGCTGAAGCCGGCTTCTCTTCTGGTGCTGGTGCTGGCACTTGTGCTGGCGCCGCCGGCGGTCGCGAAGTCTCCGTACCCGCTCGCCGGCAAATGCGGCGGGCTGCCGCAAATTCCGGTGATGACGGCGGACGGCTTCTGCCTTGCCCTGGTGGCATATGGCTTGAAGTTTCCACGTGGCATCCTGGCGCTGGGCAACGACCGTTTCCTGGTGGCCGATATGGGAGGGTTCGGCGCGCCGGGAGCCGGGCGTATCTGGCAGTTTGATCGCGCCGGCACGGTGTTCAAGGGAACCGTCGTCCTGCGCAATCTGGACCGGCCCCACGGGCTCGAGCTTGGGCCCGATGGCAAGGTCTATGTCGGCGTGGTCGGCGGCGTGAAGCGCTTCGAGCCTGGCGATCCTGCCGGTACGGTGCATGACGTGATCGGCGGCTTGGCCCAGATCGCGGGGCCACCGGGCGATGGGCTCCACCCGCTCGTGTCGCTGCTCTTCACCAGCCGGAAGACGCTGCTGGTCAATGGCGGCTCCTTCACCAACAATTGCGAGGGGCCGAAGGGCGAGCTGCCGCCGCAGGGCGCGGCGTGCCCCGAGACGCGCGCCCCCAACGCTCATGGAGTGCTGTGGGAATATTCCTTCGACTGGAAGAGCGGCACGGCCACCGGCGTCACGATCCTTGCCGAAGGGCTGCGCAATTCACTGGGGTTGCTGGAGACCAAGCAGGGCGTCCTGCTCCAGGCGGAGAATTCGCGCGACGGCATCGCCGATCTGATGCCGGAGCTGCCCGACGACGAGGATCTGCCGCCGGACGAGATCAACGTGCTCGAACCCGGTGCGCATTACGGCTGGCCCTATTGCTATGGCGCGAACATCGCCAGCCCTGACTATCCGTCCTTCGATTGCAGCGGGATGAAGAAGCCGCTGATCGAGCTGCCCGGGCATGCGGCGCCGCTCAGCATGGCGTGGTTCGATGGCGGATTGATCGTCGCCTATCACGGATTTCGGACGAACGGCCACCGCATCGTCCGCTTCGCGCTCAACGCCGATGGCTTGCCGGAAGGGAAGTCGCGCGACCTGGTCGCCGGATGGGATGGCCGCGATACCGGGCCGCAGGGCGCGCCGGTGGATCTGGAGCCGCTGCCGAACGGCGATCTGCTGATCAGCGAGGATCGCAACGGCACCATCCTGCTGCTGACGCGCGGTAAGTGACCCAAATAAAAGTGCGCCCGGAGGGGATGATTCTCCGGGCGCCGG
>DASYRS010000146.1:0-13738 GCA_036004205.1 Dongiaceae bacterium | reverse complement strand
CGCGCCGCGACATCGACCCCATCGAGATGAGGCAGTGGCTCGGCAACCTGATGCTGATCGAGTTTCCGGCGGATCCGATGCAGTACCGCGTACGGCTGGATGGCGTAAACCTCCAGCAGTTCTATGGCAATTCGCGGGAGGGCAAGGGCGTCGAGGCGATGTCGTCGGAGAAGGAGCGGCGGATCGTCTTGCCGCAATACATCCTCGTCCTCGAGCAAAAACTGCCGGCCTATTACGAAACCCAATTCGTGACCAGCGAAGGCGTGCCCACGGCTCAGCGCAAGCTGCTGCTGCCGCTTTCGGATGATGGCGAGCGGGTCAACATCATCCTGGCCGGAATTTACTTCGACCGCATCTCCGATCAGCGGCGCAGATAGCGTCGGGATATCGTGCGAACCGGCAGCCGCTGCATCATCGGCGCCGTCCACGGCCCTTCGACCAGGCACAGCAGCTGCACGATGCTGATCAGCATCGGGAACACCAGCAGCGCGATCGGATCGCGCGACACGGCATAGGCGGCAAAGGCCGCCAGCATGGCAAGCGCGCCGCCCTTGGCGCCGAGTTGGGAGAGCCGGGAAGTAACAGGATCCATCACGCACCTCGCCGTTGCATGGGTCGGGTCGAACCCATCGACTGGAAATGACTCTTGAGATCGATGTCGCCGCGCAGGATTTCGTCGATCAGGCTCTGGAAGCAGAGATCGAGGTCGCTGACCTTGAGCGCGCCGCGCCCCAGGGACGAGCGGCAGATCTGGTCGAATTGCGCCGCGCTCGCTGCGTGGCGCCGGATGTGATCGCGCATCGCGGAGAAACCCAGCGCCTGCATGATCTGTTCTTCGATATCGAAATGGGTCGCCATGTCGGAGCGCAGCGTCTCGAGCTGCAGCCGGGCCTTGGCTTCGTCGCCCGCCGCCAAAGCGCGGTGCGCCGCGTTGAGCCGTGCCAGCAGGGCGGCATGGGCCTGGTCGAGAACCGGCAGGCCGACTTGAGCCGAGGCCGGCAGAGTATAGGGCGTTGCTCCCGACACCTTGGCCTCGTCCTTGAACCGGCCCGTGATCACTTCGGCGAACAAAGCTGCTCTCCACCCACTGGTCGCGTCATGGCATTCAAGGTAGGCGTTGGGCGGCAGGGCGACAATTCGCCGCGATGGTCTAGACCGCCAGGGTTAACCGTGGGCTAAGGGCCGCTAGTTCGAAAGGAGTAGGGGTCGCATTCCGGCGGCTTGCGCTATGCTGGCCGCAGGGGAAAAGCCAGGCAGACGGAGTCGTGTTGGTGCCGGAATTGGGTCGCATCCTGCTGGGGGGAGTTGGCTGCTTCCTGCTGGCCTGGATACCGATGGGATTTGCCGCCATAGCGGGCGGCTGGTGGCTATGGCTAGTCGACGCGCTGCTGATTTTCCTCGTGCTCGATCGATCGGGTCGCACCCTGGCCATCGACCTGGCTGTCGCGGCGATGGTTATCCTGCTCGCTTATTTCCTGGTGGCGCATGCATTGACCGTGCCGGCGCTGGTGCTGGCGGCTGCAAGCATTCTCCATGTCGCGGTTGCCCGTCTCTTGCTGGTTCGCTTTGCGCCGGATGCAGCGCAGCTAGAAACGGCGGGTGCGCTCGCTCATCTGTTGCTGTGGTGCGCGCTGCTTTCGCCCATCGCCGGCGCCCTCGTTTTGGCGGGAGCCGCGTTGCCCGGCCATGGATGGCTGTCGGCCACGCAGCTATTCGTCGAATGGTGGGTTGCGAGCGCCGTCGGCACGGCCGTTCTGCTGCCGTTTGTCCTGTCGCTGGCTCATTCGGCGCCTATCGATCCACGGCTGTTGCTGACTCGATGGCGCGAGGTCCTGCTCGTTCTGGCCTTGGTGGCGTTGGTCGCTGCAATGACACGCGCGTTGGATGGCGTATATCCCTTGCTCCTGGGCTTGCCGGTGGTGCTGTGGGCGGCCTTGCGGTTGGATTTCCGCAGCACGTCCCTGCTGTGCGTTATGCTCGCCATGCTGCCGATCGCGGGCGCGGCCCTGCGCGCGTGGCCGCTCCCCAGCCCGGGCTACGATGTGGTATTTCCAGCGCCGGAACAGCGAGCCTATCTGCTCGCCGTCATCCTGCCGGCCTTGTTCGCCAGCCTTTTCACGCAGGAGCAGCGCGCCGGCGAGCGCTCCCGCCAGGCTGCGTTGCAGGCCCTGCGCGCGGTCATGGATGCGGTGCCGTCGGCGATCCTGACCTTGACGCCCGCCGGCAAGGTGGGCCTGTGGAGCCGCGGCGCCGAACGCGTTTTCGGCTGGCGCCGCGCCGAGGTGGAGGGCAGCGATCCGCCATATCTCGCGCCGGAAAACGCGGCCCAGGCCGCATCCTTGCGGCAACGTGTGCTGGCCGGCAACGAGATCCAGAACCAGACCGTACAGCGGCGTAACCAGGCCGGCGAGACGCGCGAGCTGGTGGTCAATGCCGTGCCGCAGCGCGACGCCGACGGCACCATCACCGGCATCATCGCCGTCATGGACGACGTGACCGACCGCCGTCGCGTGGAAGCGAGCCGCGAGGAGCATCGCGCGCGCCTGGCCGCGATCCTCGATGCGGTCGCCGATCCGATCATCACCAGCGACGAAGAAGGAACCATCACCAGCTTCAGCCGCGCGGCCGAAGCGGTCTTCGGTTACGCCGCCTCGGAGGCGATCGGCCGCAACCTGTCGATGCTGATGCCCGAACCCGATTGCGGGCGGCACGATTCCTATCTGCGCCGTTATCGCGAGACCGGCGTCGCGCGCATCATCGGCGCCAGCCGGCAGGTCACCGGCCAGCGCAAGGATGGCGGCGTCTTCCCGGCGGAGATCACCATCAGCGAAGCCTGGCTCGACGGGCGGCGGATCTTCGCCGGCATCGTGCGGGACCTGTCCTTGAAGCCGTTCGCCGCGGTCCAAGGTCAGGCACGGCCCGCCGATCCCGCCACCGCCAAGTTCCTGTCCAAGATCACGCACGACCTCCGCCAGCCGCTGCATGCGCTGAGCCTCATGACCGGGGCGTTGGAGCGCCGGGTCGAGGATCCCGAAGCGCACGAACTGGTCGATCACCTGTCGCAGATCGTGCGCTCGACCCAGGCGACGTTCGAGAACCTCGTCGAATGGACACGGATCGAAAGCGGCCTCATTGGCACTGTGCCGACGACGATCTCGGCGGGCGATATCCTGGCTTCGCTGGCGCAGGAGTTCGAGGCGGAAGCCGAGTGTCGCAACCTCGCCGTCCGCCACATTCCGTCACGCGCAATCATCGCCTGCGATCCCGCGCTGGTGCGGCGCATCCTCAGGCAATTGCTCGACAACGCGATGAAATTCACCGCGAGCGGCGGCGTCCTGATCGGCGCGCGGCGGCACGGGTCGATGCTGCGCCTCACCGTCGTGGATACCGGCATCGGCATTCCCGCCGACCAGCAGGATTTCATTTTCGTGGAATACAATCAGCTCGATTCCGGACGCGAGGCCGGCGGGCTTGGCCTCGGCCTTGCTATCGCGCGGCGCCGCGCCGCGCTCGCCGGTCTCGAGATCGGAATCCGTTCGATGCCCCGAAAGGGATCGACGTTCTGGATCGAGGTGCCGCTGGCGGGTTAGTGCGCCACCAGCTTGGCCGCCTTCAGCACCGCGTCGGTGCGGTTGCGCGCGGCCAGCACGCGGAAGATGGCGGCGAGATGCACCTTCACCGTCCCCTCGGCCAGGCCAAGCTGGCGCGCGATCTCCTTGTTCGAGAGACCGTTGGCGAGTTGGCTGATGACGTCGCGCTGGCGATGGGTCAGCGGCAGATCGGCCACCTTCTCCGCCTTCAGCGAAACCTCGGGCGGCGTCCAGGTGGATTTGGCATCGGGCGTATGAGGCAGCACGCTGGGCAGGTAGGTTTCGCCCGCCATCACGCGGTTGACCGCACGCAGGATCTCGTCCTCGGGCGAGGATTTCAGGATATAGCCGTTGGCGCCGGCATCGATCACCTGCAGGGCGAGGGCGCGATCCTCGAGCCCGGTGACGGCGGCGAAGTGGAGCGCGGGATAGGCCTCGCGCACCGCCCGTATGCTGTCCGGACCCGCCATGCCCGGCATCAGCAGGTCGAAGAAGGCGCAGGTCATCTGCGGGCTGCCTGCCAGCAGGTCCAGGGCCGCGTCAAAGCCCGCGACCTCCTTGATGCCCACGCCCGGCAGGGCGTCGCGCAACAGGAGGCCAAAACCCTTGCGGAACAAGGCGTGGTCGTCGGCGATCAGGATTGCGGCGGATGTGGTCATCGTGGCGCTCGATCAAAGCCAAGCTCAACGGAAGGATAATAGAATGAAATATGTCCTAGCCGGCAACGAATTTCCGCCGAGGCCGACAGAACCGCTGCGAGCGGACATTTCGAGCGCTGGATGTTGGCGTCCCGCTTTGGTGCCCCTGGCCGGACTCGAACCAGCACGGATGTGAATCCACCTGATTTTGAGTCAGGCGCGTCTACCAATTCCGCCACAGGGGCCCCGGGGCCAAGCCTGGAATCCCGTCCAGGGAGCCGGCCGTCCTCGAAGCGGGCGGCATCATAGATAAGATTGGAGCCCTGGCAAGACCGCGCGCGAGCGCGCCAACAGGCCGCAAAAACCCTCAGCGCAGCGCAAAAGACCTGCCCTGGCAACGGTTTGGAAGCCCCTCGCTAACAGTGCTGTCCACCTCATGTTGCGTTGCAGCAACTTTCGCCTAATTTGAGCGGAATTCGGCCCAAATCGATGGTTAAGAATTCGTTTACTTCCTTCTGTTAGGGTAAACCTATCTTATTATTGTAATTGCAAGATTTGGCGCCTATCGTATTCAAGAGAAGATCGAATCGAGCAGGATGGAAGATAACTTGGCTCGGCTATCGCAGCGCGATGTAGAGCTCTTGGCGGCAGACCCCAATCCGGTCAACCGCCAGGATGCGATGCTGCGCGTCGCGGAGCTTTACAGCGTCGAGCCGCTGAGCCAAGCCGAACGGCAAATCGCGCTTGCCATTGTTCAGACCGTTCTGCCCGAGGCGGAGCTCGAGATTCGCCGCCGCCTTTCAGAGACCCTCAAGTCTACTACGCATCTGGATCGCGCCCTGGCGCGCCAGTTGGCGGAGGATGTGCTCGACGTCGCGACTCCAATCCTGGTTCATTCACTGGTCTTGACCGACGAAGACCTGGTGCAAGTGATCGAGCACAGCTCGGTCGATCATGCGCGCGCCGTGGCGATGCGCCCCGCGCTCAATGTCGCGGTGACCGACGCGTTGATCCGTACCGATGACGAAGTGGTCGTGGTGCGCGTTGCCGCCAACAACAACGCGCGCATCTCGGCCGGCGGCTTCCATCACATCCTCGATCGCTTCGGCGATCATGCGCGGATTGCCGAAGCGGTGAGCAATCGCCCGGCCTTGCCGCTGGCGATCGTCGAGCGCATGGCGACCTTGGTGACGGGACGCACGCTGGAGCGCCTGATCGGACGCTATGCCGTCCCAGCGCATCGCGTGGCGATGATCCTGCATCATTCGCGCGAGCACTTCCTGCTGCAGAGCATCGCCGGCGAGCCGGCGGAGGAATTGCGCGCCTTTGCCCAGCGGCTGGAAGATAACCGCCTGCTCGGGCCCACCCTGGTCATGCGCGCGATCGCGATCGGGCAGTTCGGGTTCCTGCTACAGGCGATGTCGATCAAGGCCAACGTGCCGATCAGCAACGTGCGCAAGCTGATGGCCGACGAAGGCGGCCGCGGCCAGGCGGAGCTGTTCGAGCATTGCGCGCTCGACCCGGTCTACCGTCCGCTGTTCGTCGACCTTGCTTATGCCGCCCGCAATTTCCCCGCCACCCGCGACGGCAAGGCCCCTCCGGGCTGGCTGGAGCTGGCGACGCCCATCCTGCGCAAGCGGCTGCAGAACTTCGACGCCGATTGGTCGCTGGAGCAGATCGTCACCGAGGCCCTGATCGAGATCGAAGAGGAGCGTGCCGCGGGCAACCCCGGGGGCCCTAGTTCGCTCCGCGCGAGTATCTGGGCCGACAAAACCGGCCGTTAGCCACCATTCCGCCGGCATCAAGCCTCGATCCGGCGGCCTCCGGCCGCCCGGCCCCCCGGATTCAGGGCGCCTGGGCCAATTCCTGACATAAATCGGCCATTTCCCACGTCTATGCCCGTCACTGTCTGGTTGCTATGGACGGTCGTTTCGATCTGCTAAATACGGGCCCATGGGTAATCCCGATTCGAACAATCCCGAGCCGCGACGGGGCCACTCCCGGCGGCGTGCCGCTCTGTGGTTCCTCGCCAAGTGGAGCATGGTCGGCGCGATCTGGACCGGCTTCTTCGCGCTGCTGTTCCTGGCCTGGTGCGCCTACGACCTGCCGGGGCCCGAGCGTCTGAACGAGCTGAAGCGCCAGCCGAGCGTCGCGCTGCTGGCGGCGGACGGCTCGCTGATCGCGAGCTATGGCGACCTCTATGGCGATTCGGTGCGGCTGGCCGACCTGCCGCCCTATCTGCCCGCCGCCGTGCTCGCGACCGAGGACCGGCGCTTCTACGATCATTTTGGCGTCGACCTGCGCGGCGTGGCGCGCGCGCTCTACGTCAATTTCAAGGAAGGCGACGCGGTGCAGGGCGGCAGCACCATCACCCAGCAGGTGGCGAAGAACCTGTTCCTGACGCCCGAGCGCAGTCTGCACCGCAAGGGGCAGGAGATGCTGCTGGCGCTGTGGCTGGAGCGCACCTTCACCAAGGATGAGATCCTGGAGCTCTATCTCAACCGGGTCTATTTCGGCGCCGGCACCTATGGCGTCGACGCCGCGGCGAAGAAGTATTTCGGCCGTTCGGCGCGCGACGTGACGATCTTCCAGGCGGCGATGCTGGCGGGACTGCTGAAAGCGCCGTCACGCTTCAACCCGTTCAACGACAAGGACCTGGCGAAGTCGCGGGCCGAGCTGGTGATTCGCAACATGGTGGCGGCCGGGGAACTGACCGAGGCGGAGGCCGAGGCGATCTCCGAATCCTCCACGCCATCGATGTCTTCAGAGGCCAGCAACCAGATCGGTCAGCATTTCGCCGACTGGGTGATCGACCAGGTTTCGTCCTACGTCGGCTATGCCGATCAGGACCTGATAGTGCAGACGACGCTCGACCCCGCGCTCCAGCAGCAGGCGGAAGCGACGTTGGAGCGCGTGCTGGCCGAGCAGGGCCCGGCCATGAAAGCGAGCCAGGGCGCGCTGGTCTCGATGCGGCCCGATGGCGCGGTGCTGGCGATGGTGGGCGGCACTGATTATCGCGGCAGCCAGTTCAACCGCGCGACCCAGGCGCTGCGCCAGCCCGGCTCCGCTTTCAAAGCCTTCGTGTTCCTGACCGCGTTCGAGAACGGCTTCGTGCCAGGCAACCTGTTCGTCGACGGCCCGATCCGGGTCGGCAACTGGTCGCCGGGCAACTACAAGGACAAGTACTATGGCAAGGTGACGTTGCGCGACGCCTTCGCGCGTTCGCTCAACTCCGTCGCCGTGCAATTGTCCGAGCGCGTGGGCCGCGCCAAGGTGATCGACACCGCGCATCGCCTCGGCATCACCGAGCCGCTGGACGGCACCCCCGCGATCGCCCTCGGGGTCAGCGAGACGACCTTGCTGGAGATGACCGGCGCCTATGCCACCTTCGCCAACCAGGGCAACGGCGTGTGGCCGTTCGGCATCGAGCGCATTTCGGCGCGCGACGGCACGGTGCTGTACGAGCGCCAGGGCTCCGGCCCCGGCCCGGTGGCGAGCGGCCCTGCCGTGCGCAAGATGCTGGATGTGATGGCGGCGACGGTGGAGGACGGCACCGCCAAGCGCGCGAAGCTGGATCGCCCGGTCTATGGCAAGACCGGCACCAGCCAGAATTTCCGCGATGCGTGGTTCATCGGCCTGACGCGCGACATGGTGACCGGCGTTTGGGTCGGCAACGACGACAACGCGCCGATGGACAAGGTGACCGGCGGCACGCTGCCGGTGATGATCTGGCACGATTTCATGGCGCCCGCCCTCGCCACCACGCCGATCGCCGACGTGCAGCGGCCGGGCGGCGATATCCTCGCGGCCGCGACCGATATCAACACCCAAGGGGGCCAGTCCGAGGGCTCATGGCTATCTGAACTGCTGACCGGCGGAACCAAGAACAAGCCCGCGAAGCCGGACAAATCCTCGGTCGACAAGGTCCGCCAAAAAGCCGGCCTGCCGCCGCTGAAGGGGAATAACAAGTGACGAAGGCTCTTGGCCTTCGTCATGGTCGTGCTTGGCACGACCATGACGAGAAAGGGATTCGCGTCGACGTCTAATTCTGCGCCGGCGCCTTCACGACTTCCGCGCCCGGCAGCTGGATCTGATCGGCCGGTCCCACCACGATGAACGTCAACTGCGCCGCGTCGAACAGGCGCTTGGCCGCGCGGCGGGCGTCGTCGATGGTCACGGCGGCGATCTCCTTCTGCCGGCGCGTCACGTAGTCGATGCCGAGATGCTCGACCTGCAATCCGCGCAGCAGCTGGGCGGTGTCCATCGTGTTGGTGAAATTGCGCGGATAGTAGCCGAGCAGATAGGTCTTGGCGTCGTCCAGCTCCGCCTGCGTCGGACCTTCGCTCGCCATGCGTTGCCATTCGGTGCGCACGATGTCGATCGCCTGGGCGACCTTGCCCGGATCGGTCTGGAACTGGCCGGCGATCAGGCCGCCGGCATCGAAGGTCCAGAGGTCGGTGCCGATGCCGTAGACCAGGCCGCGCTTCTCGCGCACCTCGTTCATCAGCCTTGCCGAGAAACCGCCGCCGCCCAGCACATAGTTCACCAGATAGGTCGGAAAGAAGTCGGGATCGGAGCGTGCAATACCAGGCTCCGCGAACTGCACGATCGCCTGGGGCACCGGAAAATCCACCACGCGCGTGCGGCCCGCCTTGCTGGGGGCGATCGGCGGCACGGCCGGCTGGTCCGCATCCCGCGGCAGCGCGCCGAATGCCTGATCCACGAACGCTTTCGCCTCCGCCGGCGAAACGTCGCCGACGATCGAGACGTAGAGGCGCGACCGCACGAAACGCTGACGCACGAATAGCTTCAAATCGTCGGCCGTGATCGACATCATGCTGGCCTTGGTGCCGTCGCTCGGCCGGGCATAGGGGTGGCCGTTCAGCATCATCTCTTCCATCTGGCGCCCGCCGATGCTGTTGGGATCGGTTTCGGCCTGCGCGATGTCGATCAGCATCGAGTTGCGAATCCGCTCCACCGGCTCCTCGTCGAAGCGCGGCGCGCTCAAGGCGAGGCGCAGCAATTCCGCCGCCTCGCCCCGGTCGTCGCGCAGGAAGCGCGTGCGGCCGGTGAAGTCGTCGACATCCGCAGAGAACGAGAAATCGATGCCGCGATCCGTCAGTCGCTTCTGGAAATTCTCCGAATCGACGTCGCCCGCCCCTTCGTCCAGCAGGCCGGAACCGAGTTGCGCGATCCCTTCCTTGCCGGCCGGATCATAGCCCGATCCGCCCTTGAAGCCGAACGCGACCGAGACGATCGGATTGACATGATCCTCCACCAGCCAGATCTCGATGCCGCTGTCGCTCTTGACCGATTGGATGTCGAGCGCCAGCGCCCAGCGCGGCAGGACCAGCAGGCAGGCCAGAATGACGAAGCGCGCGATCATGGGCCGGATGATCATGGCTGGGCCGCCTCCTGCGCGGGCTTTGGCAGCAAGGTGCCGGTCGCGGAATTCTCCGGCTTCAGGATCTGGACAGCCGCCGCCATCACGTCAGCAGCCGTGACCGCGCCAATGCGCTCCGGCCAGGCCTGCACGTCGGCGAGGGTGCGACCCTTGCCCAAGGCTTCCGCCACCATAAAAACCGGGCCGCCGACGCTGTCGCGCGCCTTGACCGCCGCGATCTGCAATCGGCGCTTGGCGTCCGCGACCTCCCGGTCGGTCACGCCGTCCTTCAGCAGCGCCGCGATCTGCTGGTCGATCGCCTGCTCCACGGCCGCGAGGTCGCCGCCCTGGCGCGGCGTCGCGTAGAAGCTGAAGCGGCCGATATCGTACGGGCCTCCGTCATAGCCGGTATCGATGCCGAGCGCGGATTTCTGCTCGATCACCATGCGCCGGTAGAGCCGGCCGGCGGTCCCGCCGGTCAGGATCTCGGAAAGCACGGTGAGGGCATAGCCCTCGTTGCCCTTGGCGGCGCGGAAGCTCGGTGCCTGATAGGAGCGGATGAGATAAGGCTGCCGCACGCGCTCGTCGCTCAGGGCCACGCGGCGCGGCGCGCTCGGCGGCGGCTCCTGCAGCCGCTGGCGCGTGACGGGCGCGCCTTTCGGGATCGGCGCGAAATACTTGTCGGCCAGCGCGCGCACTTCCTCCGTCGTCACGTCGCCGCCGATCACCAGCACGACGTTATTGGGCTCGTAGAATCGCTTGTAGAAGGCGAGCGCGTCCTCGGTCGTATAGGTCTCCATCTCATGCCGCCAGCCGATCACCGGCAGCCGATAGGGATGGTTGCGATAGAGCACGGCATCCATCGCTTCGCCGAGGCGGGCGCCCGGCTCGTTGTCGATGCGCTCGCCGCGTTCCTGCAGGATTACGTCCCGCTCCGGCAGCACGATCGCGTCGGTCAGCCGCAGATTGACCATGCGGTCGGCCTCCATCTTCATGATGAGGCCGAGATGCTCTTTGGCGATCTCCTGGTGGAAGACGGTGACGTCCTGGGTGGTATAGGCGTTGTCGGTGCCGCCGCGCTTGTCGATTTCCTTGCTGAACTGCCCCTGTGCCAGGGTCTTGGTGCCCTTGAACATCAGATGTTCCAGGAAATGCGCGATGCCGTTCTTGCCGGGCAGGCCGTCGGCCGCGCCGGCCTTGTAGACCACCGCCTGCACCACCACCGGCGAGAGGTGGTTCGGCACCACCACCACGTCGAGGCCGTTGGGAAGGGTGAATTCGTGGGCCTCGAAAATATCCGCCCGGCCCGAGGATGGCGCCGCCAAGGCCAGGGCCGCCCCAAGCAAAAGGCCGGCAACCTTCGCCGCCGGCCTTGCGATGATCGAAATTGCCATGTTCCTAGAAGATGCCTTCCAGCATGCCTTTCTTCTTGCGCACGATGGTCGGCGTCTCGCCTTCGGTGACCGGCTTGCCGAGCGACTGGTTCTCGTTGATGCGCTTCTGTTCGGCGGCCGGATCGACCACGTCGCCATAGGGCTCCGGCTCGCGCCAGAATGTCAGGGTGTCGGCCAGGGTCTTCGAATTGGCCGCGTCCTCGGCGGTCTCGGTATCCACCAGCTGACGGATGTTGGGATCGACGCCGGCGGCGCCGGCGCTCTGCAGCAGCGCGGATTCGCCGGAGGATTGCGCGGTCTCCGCCTCGCCTTCGCCGATCGGCGGGATGGCATCGGGCGCGACACCCAGCACGGCCTGCTGGGCCTGGTCGCGCGGGGTGCCTTCCTGGGGCCTGGGCGCGCCAGGTGTCGGCGGCTTCAGATTGTAGTCCGGCGGCATGGAAAGCGGCGCGCGCGAGACGACCTTGAATTCGTCGGGCGACTGTTTGGTGAGGCCGAGCGTCTCCTTGACGCTGGAGCAGCCGCCGGCTGCGAGCGGCAGGCCGACGGCCAGGGCCGCGATGAGAATCGATGTCCGACGCATGGGACGAACCCTCCCCTGATCCAAGGGCAGCTTTTTACCGCGATCCGCGGGCGCCAGCAACCCGCCCCTCGGCCTGTTACAAAGATTTGAAAGGAAACGGTTTTCAGGCACGCTTCCGGCCGCCGAACACGCCGTCATAGATCAGCAGGGCGACCCCGATGGTGATGGCGCTGTCGGCCAGGTTGAACGCCGGCCAGGCCAGGTCATGCCAATGGAACAGCAGGAAATCCATGACCGCGCCCTCGCGTACCCGGTCGATCACGTTGCCGATCGCCCCGCCCACCACCAGCGCCAGGCCGATCGCCGGCAGCCGGTCTGCGGTCTGCGACAGCCAGATCAGCAACCCGAAGGCGATGATGGTGGCGAGCAGCGCAAAGATCCACGGGCCGACGGCATGGTCGGTCGCGAGGATCGAAAAGCTGATCCCGGTGTTGTAGCGCTTCACCAGGGTAAAGACCGGCAGGACGGTGATCTCGGTCTCCAGTTCCATCAGAACCCGAAACACCAGGAACTTGCTGACCTGGTCCAAGAGGACCACCAAAGCACTGAGGCCGCACATCCGATAGAAGAGCTTGGGCGCGACCAGCCTCATGCTCCACCCACCACGTCGGTGCAGCGGTTGCACAGCGTCGGGTGATGGGCGTGGCTGCCGACCTCGGGCAGGACCTGCCAGCAGCGCTCGCATTTGCCGCCCTCGGCCGGATTGACCAGGACGGCAACGCCCGGAACCTCGGCGAGGGTGAAGGCACCGTTCCCCGCCGTCGCATCGCTGAAGGTGATGCCGGAGGTGATGGAGATTTCGCTCAAGTCGACGCCATCCAGCATGGCGCGCCGCTCCGCCGTCAGGTGCACGATCGGATGGGCCTGCAGGCTGGCGCCGATCTTCTTGTCGGCGCGCGCCAGCTCGAGCGCGCCGGTCACCACGCGCCGGATCTCGCGCACCTTGTCCCACTTGCCGGCGAGGGCCTCGTCGCGCCAGGAGGACGGCGTCTCGGGATAGGTGCGCAGATGCACGCTGGCCTCGCCCCCGGCCCACGGCCGCGCGCGCCAGGCTTCTTCCGCGGTGAAGACCAGGACCGGCGCCAGCCAGGCGGTCAGGCGCGAGAGCACTTCCTGTAGCACGGTGCGGACCGCGCGGCGGCGTGTACTGGTCGGCGCATCGCAATAGAGCGAATCCTTGCGGATGTCGAAATAGAACGCGCTGAGATCGACCGCGCAGAAATTGTGCAGCTCCATATAGAGGTCGTGCAGGTCGAAGCTGTCCGCCGTCGCGCGCACCTTCTCGTCGATTTGGGCGAGGCGGTGCAGCACCCAGCGCTCCAGCTCCGGCATCTCGCCGGCACCGATGCGCTCGGCGTCGCTCCAGCCTTCGAGCGCGCCCAGCAAATAGCGGAAGGTGTTGCGCAGCCGGCGGTAATGGTCCGCCATGAACTTCAGCGCGGCATCGCCGATACGCTGGTCCTCCGCATAGTCGCAGCCGACCACCACCCACAAGCGCAGGATATCCGCGCCGTACTGCTTCATGATGTCCTGCGGCGCGATCGCGTTGCCGATCGACTTGGACATCTTGCGGCCCTGTTCGTCGAGCGTGAAGCCGTGGGTGACGACGGTCTTGTAGGGCGCGCGGCCGCGCGTGCCGCAGGATTCCAGCAGCGAGGAATGGAACCAGCCGCGATGCTGGTCCGAGCCTTCGAGATAGACGTCGGCCGGCCAGGACAGATCGGCATCCTTGCGCGGCTCCAGGCAGAAGGCGTGGGTCGAACCGGAATCGAACCAGACGTCGACGATATCCTTGATCTGCTCGAACTCGTCGGGATTGTAATCGTTGCCGAGGAACCTCGCGGCGGGTGACTCGAACCAGGCATCGGCGCCTTCGCGGCGGAAGGCATCGACGATGCGCCCCATCACCTTTGGATCGCGCAAGAGCTCGCCGCTCTTCTTGTTGACGAACACCGCGATCGGGACGCCCCAGGCGCGCTGGCGCGAGATGACCCAATCCGGCCGCTGCGCGATCATGGAGTGCAACCGCGTCTTGCCCTGCGGCGGCACGAAGCGCGTCTCCTCGATCGCTTTCAGCGCCACCTCGCGCAGGCCATTGGTGGCCATCGAGATGAACCATTGCGGCGTGTTGCGGAAGATAAGCGGCGCCT
>DASYRS010000145.1:0-4076 GCA_036004205.1 Dongiaceae bacterium | reverse complement strand
CCTGGCCCGGTGATTGAACTTCGACCACGGTCTGTGCCCTCCGCGCGATCAATTGCGCCATAGCGGATGCCGATGCCTCGGCGACGTCGGGAGATACCAGCGGCGGCTCGCCGACGCCCGGTCCCGACACATGCTCGGTCGGTTCGGCCATCTGCGGTGCCGGGGCTGGCCTCGGCGGCGGAGGTGGCGGTGGCGGTGGCGCGACTTCCAATTCGATCTCCTCTTCCATTGCCGGCTCGGGCTCCTCGACCGGCGGCAATGGCTGTTCTTCTTCAACCTCGTCCGTCAGGACCAGCTCCTCGTCCTCTTCCGGCGGAGCGGGCGGTGGCGCTGCTGGGGGCGGAGGCGGCGGTACGACCGCGACCGGTGGTGGCGCCGGAGGCGCTACCGGGGGCGGAGGTGGCGCCTCAGCCTTCTTTTCCGTCGCCTCTTCCGCGCTGCCTTCTTCGGAAATGATGCGCCGGATCGAAGCGAGGATCTCCTCCATCGACGGTTCTTGGGTAGCTTTGGCGTCGTTCATGACCTCGTCCCCGGAGGTGCTACTCCCGGCGTACAAACCAGATGCGCGCCATCGGCTGGCCTGTCCCCGGCTAGCTCGGACGCAACCCCAGTAATCCTAGCTACTTCGGTGTGGTTTCTCAAGGAATGGGTTATGTCGTCGCCAGGCTGAAATCGGGCCCGCTTATTCAAGCGCCTTACTCGACGCTGGGGCCGGTTCCAATGAACTTATTCCGAACCGCGTCGTAATGCTGCTTGGGATCATAATATTCCACGTTGAGGCCCAAATTTTGGGCAGTCAAAGCCCCGCCGGCCGCCACCAGGCGATATTCGGCCACCACCCGGTCGGTCTGCGAGGAAACCAGGCTGACCTGGGAGGTCAGCAACGCTTGCTGCGCGTCCAGGACGTCCAGGATGGTGCGGGCACCCACTTCCTGTTCCTGGCGCACCCCGTCGAGGGCGATCTCGTTGGCGTGCACCTGCTCCTCAAAGGACCGCGCCTGCGCGCTCGCGGTCTGCAGGGCGGTCCAGGAATTCACCGCCTCCCGCTCCGCCGCGCGCAGGGCCTGGTCGGTCTGGCGCTTCGATTGCATGTAGACCTGTTTGGATTGCCGCACCCGGGAATCCGGCGCGCCCGCCTGATAGAGCGGGATCGTCACCTGTCCGATCACCGATCCGACATCTGTTTCGCTGTCGCGCTGACCGACATCTTGTTGGCGCTGATAGCTGCCCTCGATCGACACGGTCGGCAGCATGTCGCTGAACTGGACGTCGATATCGTCCTTGGCGGCACGTTCCTGGAATTGCGCGGCGCGGACGGCCGGCACGCCTTGTGACAGCACAACGGACTCTTCGCGGCTGGACGGAAGGTCTGGCGTTTCCTCCGGCATCTTCACGTCAAGCGGATCTTCGCCGATCACCTGGCGATAGATTGCCTGCGAAGTCGTCAACTGGCCTTCTGCCTGGATGCGCGCGGCAATTGCGCCCTGCAGGCTCGCCTCCGCCTGCGCCACGTCGGTGCGCGTCAGCTCGCCGACATCGAAGCGTGCCTGCGTCGCCTCGAGCTGGGCCTGCAACACCTTCTCGTTGTTGCGGTTGAGGTCGAGCACGGCGGCGTCGCGCACGACATTCATGTAGGCGGTCACCGCCGCCAGCAACACCGTCTGTTCGGTGTCGGTGAGCTGGGCGCGGCCGGACTGCACGAGATTCTCCGCCTGCGAGGTGCCGGCGACCGTGCCGAAGCCGTCGAAGATCGGCTGGCGCACGGTAACGCCGTAACTGCGGGGATTGGTCTCCAGATTCAGCGGCGGCGCGGGCTTGTTCTGATTGTCCCACTCGTGCCCGCCTTGCGCCGTGCCGAGCACGGTCGGTCGCCATTCGGACAGGACCTGCGGCACGCCTTCGTCGGTCGCCCGCAACTGCGCGCGCGCAGCCAGCAGCGTGGGATTGCTCGAATAGGCCGTCGCCAGAGCCTCGTAGAGACTGGCCGCCTGCGCCGCGCTCGCCGACATGAGGCAGGCGGCGACGACCAGGAGCGCGCGACTGAGGCCGCGCCGGACAGACCGCGTGACGGGCATGGCTGGCACGCTTGCTAGAGCACGAACCGAGCGGGCGCGGCGAAGCCGGGCAGCGGCGCCACATTCGCGTCGAACAAGACGCGATGGGAAATCGCGTTGCCATTCTTGATCCACAAGGTCGCGCGGCCGACGCCGCGATCCAGCAATACGCCGACCATGCGCCCGCCGTCGGCCAGCTGGCTTGCCAGCGTGGCTGGCATTTGCTCGACCGCGCCATCCAGAAAGACGATGTTGTAGGGCGCATGCCTGGGCCAGCCGGCGTTCAGCGGCCCTTCCACGACGGCGGCATTGTCGATCGCCAGCTCGGCCAGAACCGTGCCGGCGCGCTGCGCCAGGGCCGGCTCGGATTCCAGCGCGACCGCCGTGTTGACCAGGCGCGCCAGCAAGGCGGCCGCGTAGCCGGTCCCGCCGGCAACCACCAGAGCCATGTCGTCCGGCTTTGCGTCGGCCGCCTGGATCAGGCGCGCGGTCACCATCGGCTCCATCAGGTAGCGCCCGGGCGCGATCTCCACGTCGTCGTCCAGATAGGCCCGGGCCCGCGCGCGCTCCGGCACAAACCGCTCGCGCGGCAGGGAGCGGATCGCCTCGATCAGGCGCTCATCCGTCACCTTGTTGGTGCGGACCTGGCTGTCCACCATGTGCTGGCGCGCGCGTGCGTAATCCATCTTCAAGTCTTGCCCTCTCGGCCCCGCGAACGGCCCGGAAGCGGCTGGTTCTGCCGCAAATTTCCGCAGCCTGTCCAATGATCTTTCCGGGACGGTTATAGCCGCCAGGACACCCAAACTCAACGCGCCCATCCCTGGTTAACGGGGCGGTCGGCCCCAGCTTGACCGGCGATCCGTCTCGGCCCTATACGTGCGCTCGCCAAACACGGCCGCCCCGTCGGGACCCTCCTGATCCGGCCGCTTCCGGCCCGGTGGCAGAGTGGCCATGCAGAGGACTGCAAATCCTCGTACGTCGGTTCGATTCCGGCCCGGGCCTCCAATGGCTTAGCCAAAATCCAGACCTCGCATTGCCGGACCTTTCCCGCGTCGGGAGTGTAACGAGCGCCAGTATGAATCCCTGTGCGGGAACCGGGTCGCGCTAGACGGTTTCGGACAAATGAGCCTACTGGGGATCATTCGGCCAAGGGATGCAGATGCACTGCTGCGCCTCTTCGTCGTGCTGGCAGAGCCAGCGCAAGCCATACGGACCCTCCACCGGCTCGATCGGCCCGGCGGCGTTCGGCTTGGGCGAGAGCAGCTTTTTCGAGCCGGAGTTCGCCGATGCGGTTGGGGCCTTGATCCGGGGAAGGCTGTTCGCCGCGCAACTGCCACCCGATCGCGGAATCACGACCTGGAAATCCGAAGCCGCTCGTGAGCCGACCAGATGCGGAAGGAGCGACGGTCCGGACTGAACGAAATGACCATTCGGCGTGAGATCCGCACGGACGGCACCAGGTGCAGCCGAGATCATGGCCGCGGCAATCGCGGCGATAGAGATAACTGTGCGCGGGAACTTCATCTGAACCTCCTTGGCGTGTGACGGCGGTCACACTGACCTGCCGCTTCGTCGCCGGGTGGTCGCGATGATGATGAGCAAGGTTCAAGACCAAGGCGCTCGCCACACGCCTGGAACGCGGTTCCCTTGAGGACCTTATGCGCGATGGAGATCTGCGAAGCGGTCGAGCCGGCGCAGATTGGGGAAGAGCCCCGTCCAGCTGAGCGTGACCACCAGGGTCATGCTGCCGCCCACCAGGACGGCGGCGACCGGGCCCAGCAGCGCGCCCCCGCTGCCCGCCACGAACATGCCAAGCTCGTTCGACGCGCCGATGAACACCGATTCGACCGCGGTCACCCGTCCGCGCAGCTCATCGGGCGTCGCCAGCGGAACCAGGGTGCCGCGGATGAAGACGCTGACCATGTCCGCGGCGCCCAGCACCAGCAATGCGGCAAAGGAAAGCCAATAGTCGCGCGACAGGCCGAAGACGATGGCGGCTACTCCGAACAGGCCGACCGCCAT
>DASYRS010000144.1:0-7568 GCA_036004205.1 Dongiaceae bacterium | reverse complement strand
GCCGTCGCTGAGCGGCGGCGGCATGGCGATCTGGTGGCCCTTGAAGGCGTGGTTATAGTGCATGTTCTCGCCCAGCTTGACGTCGGCGGGCGGCGTCTCCTCATAGCCGGTCATCAGGCTGTGGATGTAGTCGGCCCCGTCATAGCCGAGGAACCCGGCGCCGGCGCGCGACTTGGCGATCAGCGAGAGGTCCGGCGGCAGCGCGCCATTGTTGGCGGCGCGCGCCGCCTGCTCGTTGGCGAACGGCGATTTGAACGGATCGGAGGGCTTGCCCGCGCGGTCGAACATCTCTCCGGTGTCGTCCGGCCCGTCCTGCACCTGCACCTCGGCCGCGATCGCTTTCACCTCGTCCTCGGTGAAGCCGATGCGCTGAAGGTCGCGATAGTGCATCAGGTGCATGGAATGGCAGCCGGAGCAGATATCCTTGTAGATCTGATGGCCGCGCTTCAATTGCGCCTGGTCGAACGAACCGAAGAAACCGTTGAAGCTCCAGCTCTGGGTGTGGACGGTCGAATGGGCGACCGGATTGGCCGCCACGATCCCGACCGCCGCGAGGCCGGTCAGGATCGTCACCAGCCCGAGAACGATACGACGCTTGGACATCATGCGTTCTCCATCGACTTCGCGGTCGCGTGCGCCATCGCCTTGCCCCCGCCCAGCACCGGCTTGCTGATCGACAGCGGCACCTGGCGCGGCGTCTCGAAGATCGAGAGCAGCGGCAGCACGATCAGGAAATAAGCGAAGTAGTAGAGTGTGCCCAACTGGCCGAGGCGCACGATCTTGATGCCGAACGAGCCGCTGGCCGAGTTGACGCCCCACATGTCGCCGACGGCGTTGAGCGCCTGGTCATGCGGGATGTTGTTCAGCGCCGCGACGCGCTGGGTGAAGGTGTCGGCATCGACGATCTCCAGCGCGAACGGCATCCAGTAGGATTCCGGCGGGTTCTTGCCGCAGAACATCAGGATGACGCAGTCGAACACCAGCATCCAGAAGAACCACTTGAAGACAGGGCGGAAGGTGCCGGAGCGCACCGGCGAGCGGTCGAGCCAAGGCAGGAAGAACAGCACGATGATCGAGGCGCCCATCGCGATCACGCCGGTCAGCTTGTCCGGGATCGAGCGCAGGATCGCGTAGAACGGCAGGTAGTACCATTCCGGCACGATGTGCTCCGGCGTCGACAGCGGGTTGGCCAGCTCGTAGTTCACCGGATCGCCCAGCGCGTTCGGCGCCCAGAACACCCAGAAGGCATAGAACATCATGAAGATGCCGAGGCCGAACATGTCCTTCACCGTGTAGTACGGATGGAAGGGGATGGTGTCCTGCGGGCCCTTGGTGTCGATGCCGAGCGGATTGTTCGACCCGAACCGGTGCAGCGCCATGATGTGCACCACCACCACCGCCAGGATCACGAACGGCAGCAGGAAGTGCAGCACGAACAGGCGGTTCAGCGTCGGGTTGTCGACCGAGAAGCCGCCCCACAGAAGCGTCACGATGTCGTTGCCGATCAGCGGAATGGCGGAGAACAGGTTGGTGATGACGGTGGCGCCCCAGAAGCTCATCTGGCCCCACGGCAGCACGTAGCCCATGAAGGCGGTCGCCATCATCAGCAGATAGATCAGCACGCCCAGCTGCCACAGAAGCTCGCGCGGCGCCTTGTAGGAGCCGAAATAAAGGCCGCGGAAGATGTGGATATAGACGACGACGAAGAACATCGACGCGCCGTTCATGTGGAGATAGCGCAGCAGCCAGCCCCAGTTGACGTCGCGCATGATGCGCTCGACCGAGTTGAAGGCGTAATCGACGTGCGGCGTGTACTGCATCGCGAGGATGAGGCCGGTCACGATCATGACCACCAGCATGAAACCGGCGAGCGAGCCGAAATTCCACCAGTAATTCAGGTTCTTCGGCGTCGGATATTCGTACGCCTCGTGATGCAGGTAGCTGAAGACCGGCAGGCGGTGATCGATCCAGCGGATGACCGGGTTCTTGAAAACGGGAGCAGCCATGATTCTCTCTCCTCCCTCAGCCGATCTTCACGAGCGTGTCGGATTCGAACTCGTAGGCCGGCACCGCCAGGTTGAGCGGCGCGGGGCCGCGGCGGATGCGGCCCGAGGTATCGTATTCCGAACCGTGGCACGGGCAGAACCAGCCGCCGAACTGGCCGCGGGGCTCCGACGGCTTCTGGCCCTGCGGCACGCAGCCGAGATGGGTGCACACGCCGACCAGGATCAGCCATTCCGGCTTCTGCACGCGCGCCGAATCCGGCTGCGGGTCGCGCAGGGTCGAGACATCGACATCCTCGGCGGCCTTGATCTCTTCCGGCGTGCGGCGGCGGATAAAGACGGGCTTGCCGCGCCACTTCACGGTGATCGCCATTCCGACCTCGATCTGCGAGAGGTCGACCTCGATCGAGGACAGCGCCAGCACGTCCTGCGACGGGTTGAGGCTGCTGATGATGGGCCAGGCCACCGCGGCAGCGCCGAACACCGCGACTGAGTTGGCCAGCAAGTTCAGGAAGTCGCGACGGGTGCCGGAATCGCCCGACCCGCCATGCGTGGTATCCGCCATTACTATCATCCCTTAACCGTCCGCCCTCCCCAGTCCCGCGAGCCCCTGGGTCCCTCGGGCATGCGCCCAAAAAACCCAATTTTCCCGGCGGTTCGGCGACCTTGATCCGATGGGTGCCGCCTTATATCACGCGCCTCGAAGGCTGCCGCCGGACCCAATTGCGACAAGTCGCCGCATTGGGCAGGCAGCTCCGTGCATGGCGGTTCCAACTGGCTTCACCCCGGCGGCCGGTATAATGGAAAAGCCCTTGATTTGCAAAGGATCAGGACCCGCCATGCGGCTTGCGCTCTATCAGCCCGACATCCCGCAGAACACCGGCGCGATCCTGCGCCTGGCGGCCTGTTTCGGCCTGGGCGTCGACGTGATCGAGCCCTCCGGATTCGCCTTCGACGACCGGCGCCTGCGCAGGGCGGGCATGGATTACCTGGAGCATGTGGAGCTGCGGCGCCACCGCTCGTGGGAGGCCTACCGGGCCGCCCGCGCGGGCACAGGGGGACGGCTCATTCTCCTCACCACCAAGGCCGCGATCCCGCATGTCGAGTGCCGGTTCGAGGCGGCCGATTCGCTGCTGCTGGGCAGAGAGAGCGCGGGCGTGCCGGACGAGGTTCGCGCCGCCGCCGATCTGCGCGTGCGGATACCGATGCGCGCGGGCCTGCGATCGCTTAACGTGGCGATGGCGGCGGCGATCGTCGCGGGGGAAGCGATGCGGCAACTGGGATTTCCCGAACCATGAGCTATCCGGCGGACCACAAGAGCCAGGCCAGCGTTTGGTTCGAACAACTGCGCGATCGGATTTGCACCGCCTTCGAGCGGCTGGAGGATGAGCTCGCCACCACGCGCCACCGCGACCTGCCCGCCGGGCGGTTCGAGCGCACGTCCTGGCAGCGTCCCGACGCGAGCGGCGGCGATGGCGGCGGCGGCACCATGGCGGTGATGCGCGGCCGCGTGTTCGAAAAGGTGGGCGTCAACGTCTCCACCGTCTTCGGCAGCTTCAGCGAAGAGTTCCGCAAGCAGATTCCGGGCGCCAACCAGGACGGCGCGTTCTGGGCCAGCGGCATCTCGCTGGTCGCGCATCTGCGCTCGCCCCACGTGCCGGCCGTTCATATGAACACCCGCCACATCGTCACCAGCCAAAGCTGGTTCGGCGGCGGCGCCGATCTGACGCCGATGTTTCCCGATGCCCATGACAAGGACGCCGCCGATTTCCACGCCGCGCTGAAAGGCGCGTGCGACCGCCATGACGCGGCCTACTATCCGAAGTTCAAGAAGTGGTGCGACGAATATTTCTATCTGCCGCACCGCATGGAGCCGCGCGGAATCGGCGGCATCTTCTACGACAACCTCAACACCGGCGACTGGGGCAAGGATTTCGGGTTCACCCGCGCGGTCGGCGAGGCGTTCCTCGGCGTCTACCCCGAGATCGTGCGCCGGCACATGGGCAAGGACTGGACCGACGACGAGCGCCGCCGGCAATTGATCCGGCGCGGGCGCTATGTCGAGTTCAACCTGCTCTACGACCGCGGCACCCTGTTCGGCCTCAAGACCGGCGGCAACACCGACGCCATCCTGATGTCCCTGCCGCCCGAGGTGATGTGGCCGTGAGAGCCGGGGCCAGCGCATGGGCACGCGCGCGCCGTAGGAAGCGCCCCCTCTCCCCTCGCGGGAGAGGGCTGCGGAGGCTTAGCGAACGAAGTGAGCTTAGCCGGAGCTGGGTGAAGGGGCAGCGCCGAAGGCGCTCAGCGCGCGAGCGCTCCTTGTTGCGAGTTCTTGCAGGACCACGCGGATTGCGACTACCTTCGAAGACGTTCTTTCGTTTGACCCTGCTCGCGCCGCTTGGCGTTGGCGCTCTATCGAGCGCGCGCACCTGTCGGTGCGCTACCCCTCATCCAGCTCCGGCTAAGCTCGGCGTCGCCTCGCTAAGCCTACGCATCCTTCCCCCGCAAGGGGGGAAGGGAAGTTTTCCGTGAGAGCGGCGGCATGAAGCGGGCGATCGCCGCGCTGCTGGACCGGATCCGCGGCGTCGGGTCGGGCGACGAGGGAGATATCGTCCGGCAGGCCTGCCTCGATCCGGCCGGCCAAGCGCCGGCGACCAAAGCGTTCCCGATCGCGCTCTCCTACTACATCGGCGTCAGGAATGTCGGGGACCTCGTCAGCCCGATCGCCGTGCAAGACGCGACCGGCCGGTCCACCTTGTGGAAGCAGCGCTCCATCGAGCCGCATCTGCTGGGCGCGGGCGGCATCCTGCATTGGGCGAACGAGGCATCGCATGTCTGGGGCGCGGGCATCGCGAATCTGACGCGCGGCGTCGGCGACGTGCGGGCCGAGCGGGTCTGGGCGCTGCGGGGCAAGCTGACCCACACGTGCCTGGCGCACGACATCAGCGGCCTGGGCGATGTGCCGCTGGGCGATCCGGGCTACCTGGTCGGGCGGCGGCTGGCCGCGTTGATGCCGCCGACGGCGCCGGCTGGCCGGCTGGGCATCGTTCCGCACTTCCTGGATCGCGACCATCCGGCGATCGCGCATCTGCGCGGGCAGGAGGGCGTGATCGTGCTCGACGTGCGCGATTCCGCGCCGACCTTCTTCGCCCAGATGATGGCGTGCGAGGCAATCGCCAGCTCCGCGCTGCATGGATCGATCTTCGCGGAAGCGCTCGGCATCCCGAATGTCTGGCTGGATTTCGGGCCGGAAGACCCGGACCGCGCATTCGAATTTCAGGACTGGTTCTCGCTGGCGAACAGGCCGCAAAGCGCGCCGCTGCGCATCGGCGCGCAGCCGCCGGCCGGCGACCTGATCGCGGCCGCGGCGCTGCATGAGATGACGATCGACGAAGGCGCGTTGCGCACCGCCATCCCCGAGGAGGCGCTGGAGGAATTGAGCGTTTCGCGCGGCCGGGCCGCGCGCATCGTGCATGTCCTCGCCTGCCGCCGCCGGAAGCTGCCGATCTTCCTGCCCTGCGGCGACTTGGGCAACCGCTTGCACGATCTCGCCGTCTCTTATCGCAAGCAATCAATGCCGACTGAGCTCATCCTGGTGGATGGCGGCGCCGGCGGGCCGGAGACCCGGGAGGCGATCGTCCGCCTGGAACAGGAGGGCGCGCTCGTTCGAGTCATCGATCCCGGCACGTCGGAAGAACAGACCCAATCGCTGCGGCGCGTTATCCAGCTTTATTTCAAGGATTGGGGCGAACCCGGGCGCTTCGCCATCACATCCAGCGCCGTCGATTTCTCGATCGCCGCACCGGAAGCCTTCGCGCTCTACGACGAATTGCTCGATCGCTTCCCGGACGTCGAAGCCGTCGGGCCGATGCTGCGCATCCAGGACTTGGCGCGCGACCACCCCGTTCTGAACAGCGAGATCGCGGAGCATTGGGTGCGCGAACGGTCCTGGTGCGAAACCTCGCTGGGGCGCGTCAGCCTGGTGCGCTCCAGCCTCGCCGGCAATTTCGCGCTGTGCCGCGCCGACGGCAGCGGCCTGCCGCCCAGATCCGGCATTCGGGTCCATCACCCGTTCGAAGCACGCAATCTCGAATGGACGGATGCGGCGACGCCGACGCCACTGCAGGCTCGCCGCCTATACTGGTAGCTCGGTGGTCGACATGATCTGCTTCACCACGAAGAATGTCCGGATCTGGCGCACGCCGGGCAAAGTCAGGATCTCGTCGGCGTGGAGCTTGTTGAAGCGCTCGAGGTCCTTGGTGCGCACGATCAGGAAATAGTCGAACTCGCCGGCGACCAGGTGGCATTCCAGGCAGCCCGGCACCTTGCGCGCCGCGTCCTCGAACTCGGCGAACGACGCCGGGGTCGAGCGGTCGAGCACGACGCCGACAATGACCAGGGTGGTGAGGTCGAGCTTCGCCGGATCGGCCAGCGCCACCACTTTGCGGATGACGCCGTCCGCTTTCAGCTTGTCGACGCGGCGCATGGCCGCCGTCGGCGAGAGGTTCACGCGGCCCGCCAGCTCGGCATTGGTGAGGCCGGCATCCGCCTGCAGATGCTTCAGGATATTGCGGTCGATCCGGTCCAATTTACGGGCTTCGGCCATGCGCACTTTACCTGCGAATATTGCGTGATTAGCGCGATAAAATCACAGATTTTCTCTATTTACGACTTTTTTCTGCGCCATTATGCTCAGAAACGCATTTGATCGCGGATCGCTCTCTGGCTAGCTTTCCCGCGCTCACAGCGGGGACACGAACATGCGGCTCGACAAATTTCCACGGCTCAAGCTGACCTTCGGCCCGACGCCGATCGAGAAGCTGCAGCGCCTCAGCGGCCATCTTGGCGGGCGGGTCGAGATCTGGGCCAAGCGCGAGGACTGCAATTCCGGCCTCGCCTTCGGCGGCAACAAGGTGCGCAAGCTCGAATACCTGATGCCCGAAGCGATCGCGCAGAATTGCGACACGCTGGTCACCATCGGCGGCGTGCAATCGAACCACACGCGCCAAGTCGCCGCGGTCGCCGCCAAGCTCGGCATGAAATGCCGGCTGGTGCAGGAGAGCTGGGTCAACTGGCACGACGGTGTCTATGACCGCGTCGGCAACATCCTGATGAGCCGCATCCTCGGCGCCCAGATCGAGCTGGTGAATGAGGGCTTCGGCATCGAATTCAAGAAAAGCTGGGAAGCGGCGCTGGACGACGTGCGCGAGAGCGGCGGCAAGCCCTATGCGATTCCGGCCGGCGCCTCCGACCACAAGCTCGGTGGCCTCGGCTTCGTCGGCTTTGCCGAGGAAGTGCGCGCGCAGGAAGCCGAGCTCGGCTTCAAGTTCGACTACATCTTCGTCTGCTCGGTGACGGGCAGCACCCAGGCCGGCATGATCGTCGGCTTCGCCGCCGACGGCCGCGCCAGCCGGGTCATCGGCATCGATGCCTCCGCCAAGCCCAAGGAGACGCGCGAGCAGGTGAAGCGCATCGCACAGAACACCGCCGAGCTGGTGGAACTCGGCCGGCGCATCACCGACGAGGACGTGGTGCTGGACGAGCGCTACGCCTATCCGGAATATG
>DASYRS010000143.1:0-7878 GCA_036004205.1 Dongiaceae bacterium | reverse complement strand
GGGGATCGATCAGGAGCGATGGCGCAACGACCGCTCGGGACGGTGACCCGGGCCAGCGAGGCCAGAGGCGGATGGTGAGGACGTTCGAGGCGCGAGGCGGCCTGCCCTACGAGCTGCGTGGCAAGCGCGTGTGGGTGGCGGGGCGCCGCGGCATGGTGGGCGCCGCGCTGGTGCGCCGGCTGGCGGCGGAGGGCTGCGAGCTGCTGACGGCCGGCCGGGAGACGCTCGATCTTGTGCGCCAGGACGCCGTCGAGCGCTGGATGGCGCAGGCGCGGCCTCAGGCGGTGCTCGTCGCGGCCGCCAAGGTCGGGGGCATCCTGGCCAACGACAGGCAGCCCGCCGAGTTCCTGTACGAGAACCTGATGATCGAAGCCAACATCATCCGCGCGGCGGCGGACACCGGCGTGGAGAAGCTTCTTTTTCTCGGCTCCTCATGCGTCTATCCCAAGCTCGCGCCACAGCCGATCCGCGAGGATGCGCTGCTGAGCGGGCCGCTGGAGCCGACCAACGAATGGTACGCGATCGCCAAGATCGCCGGCATCAAGCTGTGCCAAGCCTATCGCCGGCAGCACAAGCGCGACTTCATCTCCGCGATGCCGACCAACCTCTACGGGCCCGGCGACAACTTCCATCCGCAGAACAGCCATGTGCCGGCCGCCCTGCTGCGCCGTTTCCATGAAGCGAAGCTGGCCGGCGCGGCCGAGGTCGCGGTCTGGGGCACCGGCCGGCCGCGGCGCGAGTTCATGTATGTCGAGGACGCGGCCGATGCGTGCGTGCATCTGATGCGGCGCTATTCGGGCGAGGAGCACGTCAATGTCGGAACCGGCAGCGACGTGTCGATCGCGGAGTTCGCCGGGCTGGTCCGCGCGACGGTGGGGTTCGAAGGGCGCACCGCCTTCGATGCCGGCCGCCCCGACGGCACGCCGCGCAAGGTGATGGACGTCTCCGCGCTGAAGGCGCTCGGCTGGTCCGCGCCGACCTCGCTCGAGGCGGGACTGAAGCAGTATTACCAGTGGTTCCTGGCCAACAAGGCCGCCATTCGGCAATAGCTCAGTCGGCCTTCAGCCGCAGATTTCCGATCGGATAGTCGAGCATCAATTGCTTCTGCTCCGGAGTGTTGCGCCAATGTCCGCGCCGCGTATAGCCCTTCGCCACATCCTCCACCGAGACCTTCCGAACCTTTGCGGCCTCGGACATCACGCGGAAATTCGGCTCCAGCCACGAATAGAACACGGTCCGCAAGTTCGTGGACAGGGCGGTGACCGCCAAGCCGAAGCTGCCACGCCCGAACACACAGTGCTGGGCGGCGAGCAGGACCGCCAAGTCTTCATCGAGTGTGCGCGTATGCGACAGGAAGGGAAGGCCGATCTCGTCCAGGTGGGCCTTCAGCGCCCCGACGCACGGATTGCCCTCGTCCTCATAGACCAGGACGACGCGCCGGATGCCCAGATTCGCGCGCGCGAACTCGACACACAGCCGATAGAAGGCGAGCGGCGGCTGGGTGTAGTTTTGATGGGGCTGCTGCCGTGCGAAGATATCGCCGGCGCGGAGATGAATCGCGAGATCCGTCGCGTCGGGCACGAACGTGGCCGGCGCCGCCTGGCGGTGAAAGATCTGCTGGCCGACGGCGCGCGCCGCCTCCGCGATGTCCCGATAGCTCACGCCCTTCAAAGTCCTGCTGAATACAGCGTTGTAGAAGAACGGGCCGCAGAGAACGCCCTTGGGTTTGTCGCGCGCCAGCGCGGAGTCCGGCAGCACCGTAACGCCGCGAAACTCGATGGGCCGGTCGATCTCCAGCCTCTGCAATTTCGTCAGATAGACGCGGCGGATCCCGAGATGCCGGGCGATGCTCACGGCGGTTCCGATCTGGTTCAGATTGTTGCCGAAACGGCCTTGGGCCGCGTTGATGTGGAACGCCTCGAGCCGGCCGTTGAACCATCGTGGGAGGTTTTGGACCGAGTATGGCTTGACGTGGGGCGGCATGCGTAATGACGTCATGCGCCCAAAGTCGAAGCCGTAGCGGCGCGAAGCGCGCTGCATGGCTCTGTGCTCCCGCGCGACCATGACTTCGACCTGGTTGAAGAAGAGTGCGCCGCCGTGCGGCAGCTCCAGTTTCACGAACCGTCCACCGTGCGCATTGGGCAAGGGGATGACCAGCGGGCCCGCCGACGCAGCATCGCCGAAATGATGACGGTCGCTGTAAACGACCGTCCATCGCTTCTTATCGGGTGAAACCGACACCTGAAGGTGGGCTATTTGCGGCGTGATCCGGCCGCGGCGGTCATGAATGCGGATGGAGTGGATTGGCCAATCGGCTGTCAACTTCACCATCCACCATGGCTGGGCCTCGCGCCTGGTCGCAAAACAGCTTCGACCGCCGACGCGCCCGTTGGTTCCGCGCTCCGCGGCGAACCTGGGATCGTTGGCGCGAGTCGAGCTTTGCCAGGCTCGCCGCTTGTAGGCCGCATTGAATAGGAGCGGCTCGCGCCAGCGCGCCCGCTGCCGGGCGAATGTGATGCGGAACCACCAAAAAAGGTTCTTGCGCCACCGTTTGAATCCGCTCCGCAGGCCGCCGGAACCGGTCATGGAGGGGAGAGTTCCGATCAATCGCATGCGAACCGGATCACAGATACCAGTATGGACGGATGCCGAAATACCCTGAGTAATCCGGAGACGTTCGATGCTGCTCCAGCACATCGACCCCTTCCTTCAATGCCTGGCGCGCCAGCGCCGCCCGGATCGGCATGAATCGGTTCCAGTCGAACGCATCCGACTGAGGGTAAGGCCAGTCGCGCCGGGCATCGAATTGGGTCAGCCACTCCGCGCCGCGCGCCAGGCTGCCGCCCGTCGCCGATTGGTGAGTCCAGAGATCCTCGCCGCAGCGCGCGGCGATAGTGGCCAAGTCGATCCATGCTTGCAGGTTGAAACAACCATAATGCAGCGACGAGGGCCTCACCAACTCGTAAGGCTGCGATCCGTCGGGATTGAACTGGATATTGATGCGCGTCCGCGAGCGCCGGAAGGCCGCGACCAGGCACGCCGCATCGCCGAGATAGGCGCCGATCGCCGTGCTCTGCAGATCGAAGTAGGTGCCATGGTTGTTGCGGCTGCGGCATTCCTCGATGCCTTGCGGACTCGTGTACAGCCAGTCCTGATAGGCTCTCAGCCAATCGCGGAAGGCCGCGCAGTCGGCCTCGGAGAGGGCGCGCGCGCGCGCCAACAACCTTGCCGCGTCGAGCAAGATGCAGAGATCGCGCATTTCGATGATGCCGGTGCGGTTGCCTTCGTTGTCCTTCGAGCCCATGCGCGCCTGCGCGAATCGCAGATGCGGGTTCATCCGGCTCCGAGGATCGATGAACCAACGCCGGATGAGCGCCGCGCCGTGATCGGCGTAAGGCCGATGGCCGGTCGCGCGCCAGGCGAGAGCGCAGATCGTGGCGCCGTCGAGCACGCGTTGCAGATTGCTGCGGTCGAACTCTTCGCTGCCGGGCTCGTAGAGGCCCGTTCCGGGCCGGCGCTCGCCGTCACGATGGATATAGGGCAGGCCATCGGGTGAGCTTGGATCCGGCCACCAATAAGGCGCCGGGTGCCAGTAATCCTGGCGGTCGCCGCTGGGGGCGCAGCCGGTCTTGTCGAGCACCGAGAAAGTCCCGCGCGCGATCGCCGCGTTTGCGTCCGCTTCGAGGCTCGCGACGATTTCTCCCAGCGGCCCGCCCCGTCCGCCGGCACGCAGATCGTCCAGCGCGCGATCGCTATAGAGCATCAGCCGCGCCGGATCCAGGCGCCGCCGCATGACGTCCTCATCCAGCCGATCCAGCAGCATCACGATAGCGCTGCAACGCGCTTCGCCGCGCCGCTTGCGCGCGTCGAAGTCATGCCGCTCCAGCTCCCGCCGGCCCGATTCGAGCCGGTTGACCCAGCCGCATTTCGCGAACTGATGGACTTCCGACGACAGCTTCGGCTTTGGCCGGTCCCACGGCGCGAACTGCCATTTGTCCCACATGCCCGGAACGCCAAGACGCCAGAGCAACTCGACCTTGGGCCGGCGACCATAGACATAGGCCGGATCGAACTCCTCGCGGGCGTCCCGGCGAAACAGGATCTGCGGCTCGTCATAGTCTTGCGGCCGGTAGTCCGGCGCCAGCAGGTCCTCGTTTGCGACGGTGCGCGCCATCGGGACAACGAAGTATTTGAGATAGGGCTGGGCGAGGACGGCGGCGCGAATCTCCGCCCAGGCGGGCCCGGTCACGAAACAATTACCGTCCCAAGGCAGCACCCATTTGGCGATGCCGCGACCCGCCCGCAGGGCGGCGTTGCGCGCGCCGTTATTGTTCATGACATAGGCGTTCTTGCTGTGGCGCGATCGCGCTTCCGTCAGCGAGTGATGGTCGGGCGAATCCGGACTGGGAGGGGCCAGCAGGAACTGCGGCTCTGTAAAGCAATCAAGATCCCATCCGATGCGGGCGTATTCCGCCTGTACGAACGGAAGGTGAAGATAGCTTTGCTGATGCCGGTCGAGCAGGTCGATGATCGCCCGCTCCTCGGCCGGGTCGACGATCCGGTTGACGACCCAGCGCTTTTCGCAATCGGCGAGCGGCGGCTCGTGCTGCAGGATGAATTGCACGTTTGCCCGCGACGCGCCGGGGCTGTGGCGCGGGTACAGGTCATTGCCGATGATGCGATAGAGAACGAAGCGATCGGGCGACAGATGCAGCCCGCGGCCGACGTATTTGCGCTGAAGATTCGCGATGTTGATAAGCGGAGCCGGCGGCACGGCCGGCTTCGGCGGCGCGAGCAGCCTGTGCATGCGCCGCCCCAGCTTTCGCAGCCGCTTGATCGGTTTCAACGTCACCCCAGCATCGGTGCCCGACGAGCCTTGCTCCTCGGGTGGATGGCCCCGGCGCGACGTTAGTCCTCTGGCTCGCCGCCCTTGTCAAGAGACCGGCCAGTCCGGCCGATCGCCTGGCGCCCAGCGCGCAGCCTCGGTTCCGGCGATGCCGCGTCTGCCGGCACGCCGACCCTGGCGGGCAAGGCGGCCCGCGACGTTGGACAGCCACGCGGCGACCTGGCCGCCGAATTGGGCGATGGCTTCGGCCCGTTCCGCCTGCGCCCGCGCGACATAGTAGTCAAACAGTTCGAGGGTCAGGCGCTGGCCGCCCCGCAAGGGCGATTGATCGTGTTCCATGGCAGTTCTCCACCTGCTCTCAGGAAAAAGATGGTGACTCTGCTCAATTACCGAAACGAATTGTTGATATGTCATTCATGACTGTTCATCATGGATAGATGGCACGCGTCGATCTCGATTCCGACCTTCTCCGGTGTTTCGTGGCGGTGGCCGATACCCGCGGCTTTACGGCTGCGGGCGCGCTGATCGGCCTTACCCAGTCGGGCATCAGTGTCCGCGTCCGCAATCTGGAGGAGCGGCTGGGCCGGCGGCTGTTCGACCGCACCAGCCGGTCGGTCAGCCTGACCGAGGCGGGCGAGTTGTTCCTGGGTTATGCCCGGCGCATGATCGACCTTAACGACGAGGCGGTCGGTCGGATTCGCGGCAAGTCGGCGGAGGGGCGCCTGCGGCTCGGGATCGCCGACTACGCGATTCCGCGCCTGCTGCCTAATGCCTTGGGGCGGTTCGGGCGCCTGCAACCTGGCGTGAAGATGGAGCTGCGCACGGGCCTCAGCGCGGACCTCAGGCCGGCCTACGACCGTGGTGAACTCGACGTGGCGATCGTCGCGCGCGGCCAGGTCTTCAAGGGCGGCGACCTGCTCTATCGCGACCAGATCATGTGGGTGGTGGCGCCGGGCTTCGAGCTCAGGCTGGACCGCCCGCTTCCCATCGCGACCTTGCCGTCCTTCTGCAGCATCAGGCGGGCGTCGCTCCTCGCGCTCGACCGGGCCGGCATCGGCTGGGAAATCGTGTATGAAAGCACCTCGACTGCCGGGATGCTCGCCGCTGTTCAAGGTGGGCTCGGACTTGCCGCAATCGAGAGCTCGTGCTTCGAGGGTTCGCTGCGGCAATTGGGCGAGGAAGACGGCCTTCCGCCGCTGCCGAAATCCGAGGTCGCCCTTCACGTGCGAGAGGAGACGCCGACGCCGAGCTGCGAGGCCTTCATCGCCTTCATCAGCGAGGAACTCAAGGCATCCTAGTGTCCGGCTGCGGACATCGCCTGTCAGGACGAGCGCGCTACGCTGCCGGCCATGCCAGGGAGGCTTCGATGGAAATTTTCATCTTCGCCCGCTTTCATGCCCGGAAAGGGCAAGAGGGCGCGCTTGCGGCGGCCTTGCGCGAGCAGATCGATCGCGTGCGGGCCGAGCCGGGATGTCTCGATATGGGCGTCTACGCGTCGGTTCGCAATCCACGCCTGTTCTGGATCCACTCGCGCTGGGCCGACGAGGCGGCGTTCCAGGTCCACGCCGATCTGCCGAACACGCAGCGTTTCATGGAACGTGTGGAACCGCTCATCGATCACCCGTTCGATGCGACACGCACGCGGGCGCTCGAATAGGCGCAGGCGCTAGAACTTGGCCGCAGCCAGGTCGCCGGCGAAGGCGGCGAAAACCTCGTCCAGTCCGTCGTTCAGCGCGGCGACTGCGCTATCGATGTTGTCGCCGGAGGTCGGTTTTTCGGCGGTATAGACTTTGCTCAGCACCAGCCGGTCGTTGCTTTTCTCGATGACCGCGATCTCGAGCGAGATGACGGCGCCGCTGCTCGAGCCGACCAGCTGCTCCAGCCGCCGGATCGTCCCTTGCACCGTGTAGGCGGCATCGAGGCGGAGCTCGCTCGGCGCCACGCTGTCGGCGATTCCGGCCTGGCGCAGATAGGAGACCAGCTGATCGCGCAGCATCTGCGGCGGCGCATCGGTCCAGTAGGCGTAGTTGCGCTGCTCCAGCTTGCGGCCGCCATCGGCGGTGAAAAGCAGAGGCCGCTCCGTCATCACGCCTTCGCCGGCGAACGGCACGATCTCGATGCCGCCGGAAATCCGCTTGCCGGACGGATCGGCGGGCGCGGCCGCGACCAGGCGGAAATACTGCTCCTTCGGCACCGCGGGCGCGGAGCCGAAGCAGCCGGCCAGCATCGCCAGGACCGGCAGGAGCGCGAGGGCTTTGAGGGTGCGCATGGTCACTGCCCCGACGAGGAGGCGGGGGTGAGACCCTGGTCCGCCGCCGGCGGCCCGCCATTCAGGAGCAGGCCCGGATTCTGGCGGATCAGTCGGCTGAATTCGCTCATGTTGCGCGCCGTCCCATCGATGTTGCGTGTGATCGAATCGATGTTCTGCGCCACAGAACGCAGGATGTATTCGAGATTCGCAAGTGATTTGTCGACGTTCTTGCGGTTGTCGCCGATCATGTCGCTGACCTGGTCGGCAAGCTGCTCAAGCTTCTGCCCCAGGCTCTTGACCTCCGCCGCCGCGACGCTGGCGTCCTTGGTCGCCTTCTCCGTGTTGGCGAGGATGGTGCGCACCGATTCGACGTTTCGGTCGTCCAGGAACTTGTCGGCCTGCAGCAGGGTCGCATTCATCTGGGTGGTGAAGGTCGAGATGTCGTCGGTGATCTTCGGCGTCTTGCTCTGCACGTCGTTGGCGATCGCCTGCAGGCTGGTGAACAGTTCCTCCAGGTTGACATCCGTGTTGTTGCCGATCCGCTTGATGATGTCGTCGACGTCCTGGATCAGCGGCTTCAAGGAATTCTCCGAGAGATCGCCGATCTGCCCGGCGACCTGCGCCATCAGCGAGAAGGCATCGGCCGGCGGGCCGCTCCGGATCTCTCCGCCAGCGGCGACGAGCTGCGGCGACTTGCCGCCGAACACTTCGACCGTCTTGGCGGCAAGGAAGCTGGAGGCGGAAATGCGCGCGATCGAATCGGACGGGAACTTCCAATCCT
>DASYRS010000142.1:0-3739 GCA_036004205.1 Dongiaceae bacterium | reverse complement strand
ATCTGGCCGAGCTACGCCGTCGGTGTCTTGTTGCTGGCAGCACTCTTCCTGCTTTCGGCGTGGCGCCTGGATGCCGCGGAACGTGCACTCGAGGCTGACACGGCCGACAGGGACCGGCTGGATGGTGACACATGAAGCAGCGGACAAAGCCCAAGATCTTGCGGCTCTACCTGCTGGTCGCGAGCCTCTGCCTGTTCGGCGTTGCCGTGGGCCTCGCGCTCTATGCCTCGCAGAGCCGGATCGTGTACTTCTTCAGCCCGACCGACATCGCCGCCGGCCCTCCCGAAACCGGCCGCGTGGTACGCCTCGGCGGCTTAGTCGAGATGGGCAGCGCACAGCGCTTCGGCGACGGTGCCACGATCAGCTTCAACATCACCGACCTAAAGAACACGGTCTCTGTCTCCTATCGCGGCGTGCTGCCCGATCTTTTCCGCGAAGGCCAGGGCGTCGTAGTCCAGGGCAGTGCCGGCAGCGACGGGACCTTCACCGCCACCGAGGTGCTGGCGAAGCACGATGAGACATACATGCCACCCGAAGTCGCCAAAGCCCTGAAGGAATCGGGTCGCTGGCAGGAGGGCCAGAACGGCCAATCCGTCAATGGTCAATCCGCAGAGGGCGAGCAGATCGGCGACACGACACCGGCCATGAGGTCGACCGCAGAGGCCACCACGGAGACCAATCCATGATCGCCGAGTTCGGGCAATATGCGCTGATCCTCGCCTTCACGCTCGCGCTGGCGCAATCGGTCCTACCAATGATCGGCGCGCAGCGCGACATCCGGCCCTGGATGGCCATCGCGCGTCCCACCGCTTTCGCGCAGCTCGGCTTCGTCGGCTTCGCCTTCCTGGCGTTGGTCGCTTGCTTCGTGCGCTCCGACTTCTCCGTCGCCGCGGTCTACCACTATTCCCATTCGCAGCAGCCGCTGATCTACAAGATCGCGGCGACCTGGGGCAACCATGAGGGCTCGCTGCTGCTCTGGGTGCTGATCCTCGCGATTTTCGGCGCGCTCGTGGCGCTCTTTGGCGAAAACCTGCCGCCGCGCCTGAAAGCGCGCGCGCTGTCCGTGCAGGGCATGATTAGCTTCGCTTTCCTCGCCTTCATGCTGTTTACCTCCAACCCTTTCGACCGCCTGTCGCCGGTGCCCTTCGAGGGTGAGGAGCTCAATCCGCTGCTGCAGGATCCCGGGCTCGCCCTGCATCCGCCGATGCTCTATCTCGGCTATGTCGGTTTCTCCATGACCTTCTCATTCGCGGTCGCCGCACTGATCGAGGGCCGGGTCGACTCCGCCTGGGCGCGCTGGGTCAGGCCTTGGACCCTGCTCGCCTGGACCACGCTCACCGCCGGCATCTTCCTCGGCGCGCACTGGGCATATTACGAGCTCGGCTGGGGCGGCTGGTGGGCCTGGGATCCGGTCGAGAACGCCTCTTTCATGCCCTGGCTTATCGGCACCGCCCTGCTGCATTGCCAGACCGTGGTCGAGAAGCGCGATGCCTTAAAGGCCTGGACCATCTTGCTCGCCATCGTCGCCTTCGGTTTCAGTCTGCTCGGCACCTTTCTGGTGCGCTCCGGCGTCATCACCTCGGTACACGCCTTCGCGCAAGATCCCGCGCGCGGGCTCTTCATCCTGGTCATCCTCGCCGCGGCGCTCGGCGGTTCCTTCGCTCTCTTTGCCTGGCGCGCGCCCAGCCTCAATCCCAGCGGGCTTTTCGCGCCGATCAGCCGCGAAAGCGCTCTGGTGCTGAATAACCTGTTTCTCGCGGCCGGCACCGGGGCCGTGCTAATCGGCACGCTCTATCCGCTGGCGCTCTCGGTGATCACTGGTGGCTCCGTCTCGGTCGGCGCGCCCTGGTACATCGCCACCTTCGTGCCGCTGATGGCGCCCATGGTGGTGCTGATGGCGATCGGACCGCTCCTGGGCTGGAAGCGTGGCGATCTGCCCGGCGCGCTGCAGCGCCTCGCCGTTGCTGGCCTGTTGGCGCTGTTGGTCGCCGTCTATACACTCAGCCGCGAGACCGGCGGCTCTGTGCTGGCGCCGCTCGGCGTGGCACTCGGCGTCTGGCTGTTCCTCGGCACGCTGGTCGAATGGGCCGACCGCGTGAAGCTGTTCCGCGCCAAGCCGAGAGAAAACTGGAATCGCGCCCGCCACTTGCCCCGCGCCACCTATGGGATGACGTTCGCGCATCTCGGCCTCGCAATCGCCATCGTCGGCATGACCGGCTCTTCCGCCTGGAAGAGCGAGAGCGTCCAGGCGATGCAGCTCGGTGACACCGTCACGATGAGCGACTTCACCTATCGGCTCGACGGCATCGCGGCGGTGAAGGGCGTGAACTATCTGGCCGAGCGCGCCACTTTCAGCGTCACGCGCGACGGGAAGCCCTATACGGTCCTGCATCCGGAGCGCCGGCGATATGTAACGATGTCGACCAACGAGGCGGCCATCGAATCGAGCATCCGCGGCGACATCTATGCGGTCATCGGCGATCGCGCGGGCGCGCGATCCTGGACGGTGCGGATTGATCATCAGCCGCTGGTGCCGTGGATCTGGCTCGGCGGACTGCTGATGGCGCTGGGCGGCGTCGTCTCCTTGAGCGATCGGCGCTATCGCGTTGGCGCGCCGAGCCGCCTCCCTATCGTCCAGGCGACGGGAGCTTAGGCTGCTATGTCCTCGCGCCGTCTGCTGTATGCGCTGCCGATTCTGCTGCTCGCCTTGTTCGCCTGGCTTGCCTGGCGCGGACTTGCCCCGGACCGCGATCCCGCAGCTTTGGCTTCGGCCCTGATCGGCAAGCCGGTGCCGCAATTCGAGCTGCCGCCGCTCGATCCCGCCGCGGAGAAGCTCGCAACCAAGGACCTCGCCGGTCATGTCACGATGATCAACTTTTTCGCCTCCTGGTGCGCGCCTTGCAAAGCGGAACATCCGCTCTTGTTTCAGATCGGCAAGGATTACGGGGTCGCGGTTTACGGCATAGCCCTGCAGGACCGGACCGCAGACATCCGGCGTTACATCCAGGAGATGGGCAGTCCCTACACCAAGATCGGGCTCGACCAGAACGGACGCATCGCGATCGATTTCGGCGTCGCTGGAGTGCCTGAGACCTTCGTGCTCGATAGGAACGGTATCATCCGGTATCGCCTCTCTCGGCCGCTCAGTCCAGAGCTTATCGCCGGCGAGATCGATCCATTGCTGAGGAGGCTCGCGGAATGATGCGGCAAAATCTGCTCGTGCCGGCCATGCTTGCGCTCATTCTGGCTCTTGCAACCGCCTTGTCGCATCCTGTCCTCGCCGATCCCACAATTCGCACCGTCGACCATCCGCTCGCCGACCCGGCGCTCGAAGCCCGCGCCCGCGCGCTGATGCGCGAGATACGCTGCGTCGTCTGTCAGAGCCAGTCGATCGATGAATCGAATGCCGACATCGCCACCAATCTAAGGAACATCGTGCGCGAACAGCTGGCGGCAGGAAAGAGCGCCGCCACGATCCGCGACTATCTGATGGCGCGCTATGGCGATTTCGTGCTCCTGAAGCCGCCGTTCAAGCTGGAAACCGCATTGCTCTGGATCGGCCCTTTCGCGCTGGCGGCAATCAGCTTTGCCGCAGCCTTCGCTGTTTTGCACATTAATGGAACCATCGCCCCTGACAGCATGGCGCCCGATCTGAGTTGGTCCGAGCGCGAGCGCTTGAACCGTCTGCTGGCTGCGGGTTGTTCCAAGAAGCCACAGCTCCGGCAAAGGGGCCAATCAT
>DASYRS010000141.1:0-5492 GCA_036004205.1 Dongiaceae bacterium | reverse complement strand
CGAATAGAACTGGCCGCGACGCCCGGCCTGCTCGCGCCGCATCAGGCGATCGGTCGCGATGATGCCGGCTGCCCCTTCGCCCTTGTCCCGGTCGATGATGATGAGGTGGTCGCAATAGGGATCGAAACTGTCGAAGTCGCGGCGCAGCGTCGACATTTCCGGCGTCGGCTTGGCGTTCAGCTCTTCATAGAAGACGCGATAGCGCAGCGCTTGGGCGGCTTCGATCTCGGCCGCCGATTCGGCCACGCGCAGCTCCAGGCTCGCGAGCTGCACGTGGACCGGCCGCTCTTGTCCCCCGAGCGCAGCATTCATCGCTTCTTGGCTCCGGCGCGGCCCGCCTGCGGAACGGCGTAAAGCTCCAGGCGATGGCCGACCAGCTTATAGCCCAGCTGCTCCGCCACCCGGTGCTGCAGCTTCTCGATCTCTTCGTTGCTGAACTCAATGACCTGGCCGGACTGGATGTCGATCAGATGGTCGTGGTGATTCTCCGGCGCCTCCTCATAACGCGCGCGCCCATCACCGAAATCGTGACGCTCCAGGATGCTCGCCTCCTCGAACAGGCGCACCGTCCGATAGACGGTGGCGAGCGAGATGCCGGGATCGATCTTGGATGCGCGGCGATAGAGCTGCTCGACATCGGGATGATCGTCGGCGTCGGACAGTACGCGCGCGATGACGCGGCGCTGCTCGGTCATCTTCAGGCCCTTGTCCTGACACAATTTCTCAAGCCGCGATACGACGCTCACGATCATGCCCCGCTGTCAGGAGCCTGCCGGCCCCGCCGCGCGCGGTTGCTTCCGCGCGCCGACCAATTTTGAGATATTCTGCCCACAGAACGCAGCCGGCGCAAACCTTTTGGCCAACGCGGTATGGGGCCGCCGATTTCGCCGCCCGAGTCGCGGGATCGCTCAGCGCTTCCGGCCGCCGGTGCCAAGGCCGATCTGGCGCGCCAGGGTGCTGCGCTTCTTCGCATAGTTCGGCGCCACCATCGGATAGTCGGCTGGAAGTCCCCACTTTTCGCGATATTGCTCCGGCGTCAGGCCATAGGCGGTGCGCAAATGGCGCTTCAGCATTTTCAGTTTCTTGCCATCCTCCAGACACACGATGTAGTCGGCCGTGACCGACTTCTTCACCGACACGGCCGGCTCCAGGCGTTCCGCGCTCTTCACCGGAGCCTGGCCGAGGCCAGTCAAGGCGCCGTACACTTCGTGGATCAGCCGCGGAATGTCCCCGACGGGGACAGTGTTATTGGATAGATGGGCCGAAACGATGTCGGTGACCATGGACAGCACGCCATTTTTCTTGGCTTCGTCGACCATGTCGTATCTCCGTCCCTACCTGGAGTTGATTTATACTATGGCCAGCGCACGCGTCTGACAATAATTGTGTATTTCATCCGATCTTGGGGAGGCGCGCAATAATTACCAACTGAGTCATGTATTGAGGATCGGAAAGGTTCCGCAATTCTATTGGCTGTTTTCGCCGTCTTGCTGAATAAAGGTGGCGGAAAGGTCGCAACGCAGCGTAATCGCGTCCTCCCGCCCGCCGCCGCGCCGCTCATAATAGGCGCGCCGGCGCCCGATGCGAGCAAAGCCGAATCGGCCATAGAGCGCGCCGGCGGCTTCATTGCCTGCGGCATGTTCCAGAAACAGCTTGGTCAGTCCCGCCTCGCGCGCGGCCTCGATCAGGATGCGCATCAGCCTTGCGGCATGACCCCGCCGCCGCGCCTCGGGCACGATGCCGGTCAGCAGGATCTCGCCCTCGTCCAGCGTGAAGCGCACCAGCATGAAACCGATCGGCGCGTCGGAGCTGCTGATCAGCCAGCCATGAGCGCCGGGCATCGCCAGGATCTCCGCAAAGCTCTGGGCCGACCAGGGCTGGTCCCACGGCGCCGTGAAAATCGCCGCGTGCAGTTCCGCGAGCACCGCCAGATCGAACGCGGTGACGGGCCGGACGCTGGCTGCTTCAGGCGAACCTTGCGCGGCGGAGTTCATGGGCGCGGCTTCGGCTGCGAGATGTCGGGCGGGCGCAGATAGACCGGCTCGGCCGGCTGATGCAGATCGGGCCGGGTCGCCGCCAGTTCCGCCACTGCGATGGCATCGGCATTCGCGCTATGGCCGCCCAGCGGGCTCAGCCGCGTCAGCTCCGCATCCGCGATCAGCGCGACATCGCCGGACCGGCAGCGTGCTTCGATCTCGTCCGCGGTCATCAGCGCGGCCGGCGACAGCGGGTGCAGGTCCGGCCCCAGCTCGACCGCGAACAATTCGCTGCGCCGGCTGTCCAGCACCACCAGGTTGCGCGCGGCAAGCTTTCCGACGGATCGCACCGCCGTGGCGGTCAAGGCCTGGAAACTGCCGATCCCGACGATCGGGCAGCCGATCGCCAGCGCCATGGCGCGCGCGGTCGCAAGACCGACGCGGATGCCGGTGAAACCGCCCGGTCCGCACGACACCGCGATCGCCTTCAGCATCGTCGGCTCGATTCCCGTCGCCTTTGCAAGCCGCGCGATCATCGGGGCCAAGGCGGTGGCGTGGCCGTGCGCGGTCGCCATGATCTCGTGCGCCGGTGGCTGGTCCGCGGCCATGCCGGCGGTGCGCAGCGCGACCGAGCAGGCGGACCCCGCTGTCTCGATCGCGAGCAAGGGCAGGGCGAGGGCGGTTGATGCAGGCGCTGTGCTCATGGAATGGCAGGCATGTCGGAGACGGCCTTTGCGGGTGCGCGCAGGTTTGCTAGGGATGCCGGCGTTCAAGGCCGTGTGTAGCCGCCGCATGCCGGCCTGACAAGCTTGCCCACCTTCACCGACGATCTCATGAGCCTCATCGACATCAGCCCGCCCGCCTTCGATCTTGTCATCTCTCTAGCCTACGCCACACCGGACAACATCACGGGCAAGGCGTTCTATCGCGCCGATGCCAGGCCCTATCTGCATCCGAAGGCCGTGGCGTCCCTGAAGCTGGCGATCGAACTGGCGCGGCCGCTCGGCTATCGGCTGAAGATCTTCGATGCCTACCGCCCGGTCGAAGGGCAATGGGCGCTGTGGAACGCCAGCCCGGATCCCGAGTTCGTCGCCGATCCGGCGGCCGGCGGACCGCACAATCGCGCCGTCGCCCTCGATCTGACTCTGATCGATGCCGGCGGGCGGGAGCTCGACATGGGAACCGGCTTCGATGCCTTGACGCCGCTCTCCCATCACGGCCGCACCGACGTGCCGCTGGAGGCGCAGCGCAACCGTCTCGTGCTCCTGGGGCTGATGACCGCCGCCGGCTTCGAGTTCTATACGAACGAATGGTGGCACTATCAGCTGTTCAACGCGCGCGACTATCCGGTAGTGGCGCAGAGCGAACTGCCCCATCGTGTGATGGACTAGACGCGGGAAAAGTCTACTCGGCCTGAACGCGCACCTTGGCGGGCAGGAGGTCCGGCAGCGGTCCCGGCGATGGAGCGGCCGCCGCATCGGCAGGCAAGCTCACCTTGACCAGGGTGCCGACGCCCTTCTGGCTGCTGATCTCCAGGCGCCCGCCGATCAGGCCGACCAGCCGCAGCGTGAGCGGCAGGCCGAGGCCGGTGCCCTCATGCATGCGCGAGAACGGCGATTCGATCTGGCCGAATGGACTCATGGCGATCTTGATCTCGGCCTCGTCCATGCCGATGCCGGTGTCTCGGATCGAGAATTCGACCTGGTCGCCGATGTGGCTGGCGCGGAGCGTCACCTGGCCGCCATCGCCGGTGAATTTGATGGCGTTCGACAGCAGGTTCAGGAGAATCTGCCGGAGCTTCACGGAATCTGTGACGATCGTATCGAGGCCCGGATCGATCTCCTGGTGCAGGGTGATGCGGCGCTTGCCGGCCTTGTCCTGCATCATGCCGCAGACCAGCAGGATGGTCTCGGGCAACGCCACGCGCGATTTTTCGACCGTGACCTTGCCGGCGTCGATCTTGCTGAGGTCGAGGATGTTGCCGATGATGTCGGTCAGATGCGAGGCCGCCACCCAGATATGGCGGACATACTCGGCATAGGGCCGCGGCGTGACGGGACCCAGCAGCCCGTCTTTCATCACCTCGGAAAAACCGACGATGGCGTTCAAGGGTGTGCGCAGCTCGTGGCTCATATTGGCCAGGAACTCGCTCTTGGCCGTGCTCGCCGCATCGGCGCGCGCCGCAGCATCGGCCAAGCGCAGGCCCTGCTCGTGATGGCGCTTGGCCACGGATTCGCTGCGCATGACCATCATGACCAGGCTGGCATAGATCAGCAGAAGTACGCTGCCCAGGAACACCCCTGTGCGGATCTCCCCTTGCCGGAACTGTGACAGCAGCGCGGTGATGTCGTCATAGATCTCAAACACCGCGACCGTCTTCTTGTGATCGTCGGCATCGAAGATCGGGATGTAGCTGGAGACCGTGTGGCGGTCGGTGATCACACTGTTGAAGATGTTGATCTCGTCCTCGAACTCGATCTCGCTCTTCACCTCGCCAGCAATCGCGGTCTCGAATCCGTCGTTGAGCCCGCCGCCTTCCCCCTCTTCGCCTTCCCCCTCTTCGCCTTCGCTCTCTTCGCCTTCGCTCTCATGTTCCCCGGTTTCGGCGTGCTCCCCGACTTCGTCGCTTTCCGCTCCATCCCCTTCTTCGTCCGTCTCGGTCGCGGTGGGATCGGTGGAATAGGCGACGCTTCCGTCGGCGCGATAGAGCTTTATCTTGACGACCGAGGTGTGGCGGAGAAGGGAGGCGATCTCGCGATTCAGATCCGCATGCCACGCGCCGTCATTCCCGTGCGCCAGCACATCGGCCTCGAACTTCGGCCAGACCACGTTGGATAGTACGCGCGCCAGAGCGACGTTGTTGCGCTCGGCCGCGTTCTCGATGCTCTCCAAGAACCAGGCATGATTCACGGCGCCGATCAGCACGCCGGCGCCGACCAATACCGGTCCGCTCAGGATGGCGAACCTCTTTGAGAGCGGCCAGGTGTGAAGCATGCGGCGCGGCTAAACCCGAACAGGGATTGCGAAGCTCGCAGCCTGGGCCAAATAGATTAATCCGCCGTAAACCTTATTGCGCGCGAGCCGACCTTTTTGTGGCCGCTGCGCCGATAAAGCCCGCAAAAACAAAGGGGCGGAATGATCCGCCCCTTCAAATCCTCAGGCAGCGCCCCTATGTCAGACCGGTCGAACCTCGACCACCTCCGGCACGTAATGGCGCAGCATGTTCTCGATTCCCATCTTCAAGGTCGCGGTCGAGGACGGGCAGCCCGAGCACGAGCCCTGCATGTGCAGATATACGACGCCATCCTCGAACGAATGGAAGATGATGTCGCCGCCATCCTGGGCAACCGCGGGACGAACGCGGGTTTCCAGCAATTCCTTGATCTGCGCGACGATCTCGTCGTCTTCGTCGCCGCCCGCCGGTGCGCTATCATCGGATAGAACGACCGGGCGATTCGAGGAGAAATGCTCCATGATGAGGCCGAGGATCTGCGGCTTCAGGACCGGCCAGTCCTT
>DASYRS010000140.1:0-17612 GCA_036004205.1 Dongiaceae bacterium | reverse complement strand
CGAAGGCGCATACCGACCGCTACGGCATCCTCCAGACCGGCAAGGAAAGCGGGCGTCTGGTCGAAGCGCTGGGCCTGGTTGAAAAGCCCAAGCCCGACGTGGCGCCCTCCACGCTTTCGATCATCGGACGCTACATCCTGCAGCCCGACGTGTTCCGCCACCTCGACAAGCAGAGCCCCGGCGCGGGCGGCGAGATCCAATTGACCGACGCGATGGCGCAGATGTGCGGGCGCGGCCGGTTCCACGGCTACCGGTTCGAGGGCCGGCGCTTCGATTGCGGCGACAAGGCCGGCTTCATCGAAGCCAACATCGCCTATGCCCTCAATCACCCGAAAATCGGCGGCAAGATTCGCGAGGCCGTGCTCGACTTCGCGGAAGAGCAGGTGAAGGTCTCGCGCCCCGAGGCGGCCGAGTAATCAGCGCAGAGCCGTTCTTACCCTATCCAGCATGGCGGCGCGTTCATGGCGCGCCGCCATCGCCGCTTTCATATCCACCCGCACGAACTTCGCCGGCGTATGCGGCTGCAGCTGGCCGATCAGGTCCATGTCGGCGGAGATGACCGTGCCGACCATGAAATAGCCGCCGCCCGAGACAGCGTCGCGATGCAGCACGATCGGCTCGGTGCCGCCGGGAATCTGGATCGAGCCGTAGGGATAGCAGGCATCGACGATGTTGGAGGGATCGGAGCCGGCGCCGAACGGCGGCGTGCGCTCAACGAACTCCAGCGGCCGGCCGCCCTTGAAGCGATAGCCGATGCGGTCGGCCTCCAGCGCGACCTTCCAGGTATCCTCGAAGAAATGCCGGCCCGCCGCGTCGGTGATGCGATGCCAGTAGAGCCCGGGCAGCACGCGCAGCTCCGCGGTGTTGGTGGGACCGCGGCGCAGGGCAGCCGGCACCGACGCGCCTTCCTTCGCGGATTTCGGGGCCGCGCCGACCGGCAACTGATCGCCGGCCTGAAGCTTGCGGCCCTCGTGCCCGCCGAGCGCGCCGAGGGCATAGGTCGAGCGGCTGCCGAGCACGACGGGCACCTCCACCCCGCCGGAGATGGCGATGTAGGCGCGGGCGCCCTTCTTGAGGAAGTCGAAGGACAGCGTCTGCCCCGCCTTCACCCGGAAGCTGGTCCAGGTTTCGCGCGGCTCGCCATTCACCTTCGGCGGCAGCTCCGCACCGGTGACGGCGACCATGGCGTCGTTGGTGAATTCGAGCTCCGGCCCCATGAAGACGGCCTCGAGGACGGCGGCGCCTTCGTCATTGCCGACCAGCATGTTGGCGGCACGCAGGGCGAAGCGGTCCATGCCACCCGAGAGCGGGATGCCGAGATGGTAATAGCCGGGCCGGCCGAGATCCTGGACCGTGGTGGCGAGACCGGGGGTTTTGACTTTAATGGCCATTGAGGGCGCCCTCCAGCTTGCGGTTGGTGCCGTCGATATCCTTGTGGAATTCGTCGAGCGAGAAGGTGACGTTACGCATGCGCGGCGCGAACTTGCCGGCCTCGACATCCGCGACCGTCGCATCATAGGCGGCGCGGTCGATCGGCTTCCATTTCACGATGTCGCCGGGGCGGAAGAACACCATGAAGTCGCGCAGGTAGCCGATCTCCTGCTTCGGGTCGTAGATCGGCATCGGCGTGATGCCGAACATCTGATAGCCGCCGGCGCCACGCACCGAATAGATGCAACCGAAGCAGCCGCCGTGGCCCACGGTGAGCTTCGGCGTGTCGGTGCGGGGGCGCAGATACTTCGGCACCTCGATCTGCCGCTTGCGGTCGACCATCTGGTAGAGGAACGGCAGCCCGGCGACGAACCCAACCATGGAGACGAACCAGGGCGAGCCGGAATGGGCTTTCACGAAGCCGTCGATGCCGCCGAGATTGTTGATGCGCGCGGCATATTCGATGTCGGTGCCCTTCGGATCCTGATGCCGCTCGCGGAAGCGCATCAGGGTCTCATGGGTCCAGGGATCGTTGTAGAAGACCGGGATCTCGACGATCCGCGTCTTCAGCACCGAATCCGCCTTCTCGGCACCCCGCTCCAGCCGCTTGATCTCCGCGAGCAGATCGTCCGGGCTGATGAGGTCGGGATCGAACTTGATCTGGAACGAGGCGTTGGCCGGGCAGATCTCCGTGACGCCCTTGATCCTGGATTCGCGCACGGCGTTGGTCATGGAGAGGCTCTTGAAGAACGCCTCCAGCGACATCTCCTCGCTCACCTCGACGAAGATATGTTCGTCGCCGCCAAAGGAATATCGGTTTGTCATGTTGCCGCCACCTCCCTCGCCTCAACGCCGCCGGCTTCCGCCAGGCGCGATCCATTCACTTCCAGCCAGCGTTCCAGCCAGCGTGTATCGAACCTTGCCGCCGCGACCTCGGGATCGGCGGCCAGCGCCTGGTGCAGCCCCTTGGTCGTGCGCACGCCGACGATCTCCAGCTCCAGCAAGGCGCGCTTCAGCCGCGCGATCGCCGCATCCCGCGTCTCGTCCCACACGATCAGCTTGCCCACCAGCGAATCGTAGAACGGCGGGATCGTGTAGCCGGCATAGAGCAAGGTATCGAACCGCACACTGTTGCCGCCCGGCACGCGCAGCTCCGTGACCGTGCCGGGCGACGGCATGAAGTTGCGCGCCGGGTCTTCGGCGTTGATGCGGACCTCGATCGCGTGGCCCTGACGCCGCACGTCCTGCTGCGCGATGCGCAGGGGCTCGCCGCCGGCGACGCGGATCATTTCGCGCACGAGGTCGATGCCGGTGATGAACTCCGTCACCGGATGCTCGACCTGGATGCGGGTATTCATCTCGATGAAGTAGAATTCGCGGGTCTCGTCGTCATAGAGGTATTCGAGGGTGCCGGCGCCGCGATAATGGACCGCTTCGGCCAGCGCCACCGCCGATGAGCACAGCTTGCGGCGGATGTCGTCCGGCAGCACTGGCGAGGGCGCCTCTTCCCACACCTTCTGGCGGCGGCGTTGCAGCGAGCATTCGCGCTCGAAGCAGTGGATCACGCGCTCGCCGTCGCCCAGGATCTGCACCTCGATATGGCGCGCGCGCTCGATCACTTTTTCCAGATAGAGCCCGCCATCGCCAAAGGCGGCCTGCGCCTCGGCGCAGGCCTGGGGCATCAGGCGCTCGAACTCCTCGAGATTGGTGGCGATGCGGATGCCGCGCCCGCCGCCGCCGGCCGCCGCCTTGATCATGATGGGGAAGCCGGTCGCCTTGGCAATGGCAAAGGCCGCCTCGGGGTCATCGATGCGACCCGCGCTTCCGGGTACCGTGGGCACGCCGGCCGCGATCGCCGCCTTGCGCGCGGCCACCTTGTCGCCCATCAGGCGGATCGCCTCGGCGCTCGGCCCGACGAAGGTGAGGCCGGCATTCGTCACCGCTTCCACGAAGCCGGCATTCTCCGCCAGGAAGCCATAGCCGGGATGCACCGCGTCGGCGTTGCCGCGCTTGGCGGCGTCCAGGATGGCGGCGATGTTGAGATAGGATTTGGCGGCCTGGTGCGGACCGATATGCACGGCCTCGTCCGCCAGCTTCACGGCCAGCGAATCCGCATCGGCCGCGCTGTAGACCTGGATGGTATGAATGCCAAGCTCGCGCGCGGCGCGGATGATGCGGACCGCGATCTCGCCGCGATTGGCGATGAGGAGACGCTTGATCAAAGCGTTAGACCTCGATCTCGGCCAGAGGTTGGCCGGCCATCACGGCGTCCTCGTTCTCGACCAGGAATTTCACGATCTTGCCGGCGATGTCGGCCTTCACCTCGTTGAAGCTCTTCATCACCTCGACCAGGCCGATGACTTCGCCGGTCGCGACCTTGTCGCCGTCCGCCTTGTAGGCCGGCTTGTCCGGCGCCGGCTTGCGATAGAAGGTGCCGGGGAGCGGCGAGAGGATTTGCTTGGTTGGCATCTAGGAGTCTCCTTGTGCTTGGCCCTCAAGTCGTCATCCTCGTGCTTGGCACGAGGATCCGCGAGTTTGCGTCAACCGCTTGTTCTTGCCCAGCGAAACTCGTGGATGGTCGGGCCAAGCCCGACCATGACGGAGAGCGGGCGATGTCTCATGCCGCGTCCAGATATGGCTTCACCGCCTCCTTCACCGCGGACGCGATGGCAACGGCGTTGGGGGTGTCGGAATGGACGCAGATCGCATCGGACCCGACCGCGATGTCCTTGCCGCCCACCGACGTGGTCTTGCCTTCCTTGATCGCGCGGACACAGCGGGCGGCCGCGTCGGCCGCGTCCTTTGCCTCATGCTCGCGGGTGATGATGAGGTTGCCGTCATCGGCGTAGTCGAGATCGGCGTAGAACTCGGCGATCATCTTGAAGCCGCGCTGGGTATAGATCTTTTCATGCAGGGTGCCGGCCATGCCCATCAGCGGCACCTTGTAGACCTCCGCCGCGTCGCACACGGCATGGGCCACATGCTCCTGCCGCGCCGCCATGCCATAGAGCGCGCCGTGGGGCTTGATGTGGTTGAGCGGCATGCCCTCCGCATCGAGGAAGCCCTTGAGCGCGCCGACCTGGTAGAGGATGCAATTCGCCAGCTCCTCGCGCCCCATCTTCATCTCGCGCCGGCCAAAGCCCTGCAGGTCCGGCAGCGATGGGTGCGCGCCGACCTTGACGCCGAATTTCTTGGCGCGGCGTACTGTCGTGCGCATGTGGTTGAAATCGGAGCCGTGAAATCCGCAGGCCACGTTGGCGACGGAGATGTAGGGCATAATCGCCTCGTCATCGCCCATCCGGTAGAGGCCGAAGCTCTCGCCCATGTCGCAATTGATTAAAGCCATGGCAAATTCCTCCACTCGTACTGTCTAATCCTTGGTGCGAACGCTGAGCCGCCGGCGGAACTCGTCCGCCACGGCGGCGAAGATCAAGATCACGCCCGTCACGCCGATCTGCAGATAGGAGCTGACGCCGGAGACGTTCATGCCGTTCTCCACCACGCCGAAGAACAGGGCGCCCAGCACGACATAGGGCACCTTGCCCGTGCCGCCGCGCAACGAGACGCCGGCGATGACGCAGGCCGCGATCGATTGCAGCGGCATCGAGGTGCCGATATTGGCTTCGCCCGTTTCCATGCGCGCGGTCAGCAGCAGGCCGGCGATGCTGGTCAAGGCGGCGCAGATGGCATAGGCCAGGAACAAGGTGCGGCGCGTGTTGACGCCGCTGAGGGCGGCCGCCTTGATATTGCCGCCGACGGCGTAGAAATGCCGGCCGTAGCGGGTCCAGGTCATCAGCAGGTAGACCGCGATGAACGATATCAGCGCCATCCAGACCGGTGTCGTCAGCCCGAAGATCTTGCCGCTGCCGAAGGTGTCGGAGAACTCGTATGGGATGCCGCGCACCGGCATGCCGGCGGTGAGGTAGAGGGCGGCGCAGAACCCGACCGACGCCATGCCGAGAGTCATGATGAAGGGCGAGACGCTGAGCAGCGCGACGCCGAGGCCGTTGACGATCCCGACCGCGAGCCCGCACGTAAAGCCCACGACCACCCCGCCACCGATGGCGAGCCAGGGCGCGTCGGGGTTGCCGGCGGCGATGCCGGACATGGCGAGCGCGCTGGTGACTGAGGTGACCGCCAAGGTCGAGCCGACGGAGAGATCGAAGCCGGCGGTCACCATCACCACCATCTGGCCGAGGGCGACGATGGTGAGATAGGAGCTCTGCCGCAGCACGTTGGCGATGTTGTTGAAGCTCAGGAAATGGTCCGACATCAGTGCGAACAAGATGATCGCGATCACCAGCAGGATCGGCAGCACGCCCACCGCGACGAAGATCTGCTGCAGCTTCTGCTCGTAACCCCGCGCCTGGCGATCCATCGCGCGCTCCGTCATCAGGCCGCCCTTTCGAAGAAATGCGACAATACCCGATCCTCCGTGATCTGGCCCTCCTGCAATTCGACCTGCACATGGCCGCGGAACATGACATAGGCGCGGTTGCACAAATGCAGGATCTCCGGCAGGTCGGAGGAGATGACCAGCACCCCTGCCCCGCCTTCGCAGAGCTGCGCGATCAGCTGATAGATCGAGACGCGGGTTGAAACGTCGACCCCGACCGTCGGCTCGTCGAACACGAACAGCTTGACCTCGCGGGTCAGCATCTTGCCGATCAGCACCTTCTGCTGGTTGCCGCCGGAAAAGGTCCCGACGTCGCGGTCGACATCGAAGGGGTGCAGCTGCAGCTCGCGCGCGAGGGCGGAGACGGCCTGCCGCTCGGCGCGCCGCTTCAGGAAAATGCCGTTCGAGAAGTTGCCGAGATGGAGCGCCGGCAGCGAGACGTTCTCGACCGAGGAGCGGCTGAGGACCAGCCCTTCCTTGTGGCGGTCCGGCGGTAGATAGCTGAAGCCGAGATCGAGCATCTTGCGCGGCGTGGAACCGGTCGCATCGCGGCCGGCGAAGGTGACCTTGCCTTTCGCCAGCGGCAACAGGCCGTAGCAGGCGCGCGCCACCTCCGACTTGCCGCAGCCGACCAGGCCGGCGATGCCGACGATCTCGCCCGCGCGCACCTCGATGCTGACATCGCGGACGCTGCCGTCGCGGGTGGTGATCCGCTCTGCCCGCAGCAGCGTTTCGCCGGGGGCGTATTTGACCTTGGGAAAGATCTGCGAGATCGGGCGGCCGGACATCATCTGGATGAGGGTCGTCTCGTCCGCGTCGGCGGCCTTCAGCATGCCGACCTTGCGCCCGTCGCGCAGCACCGTCACGCGGTCGGCGATGCGCCGGATCTCGAGGATCCGGTGCGTGATGTAGATGATCCCGACGCCGCGCGCCTTGGCCTGGGCGATCAGGGCGAACAGGCTCTCTGTCTCGCGTTCGGTCAGCGATGCGGTCGGCTCGTCGAGGATGAGGACGGAGAGATCGCCGCGGAACGCCTTGGCGATCTCCACCATCTGCTGCTCGGCGCGCGACAGGTATTGCACCTGCTTATCGGCGCGCAGCGGAAAACCCAGGCGCTCCAGCAATTCCTGCGCCTTCTTGTTCTCCCCGCCGCGGTCCAGCAGCCCGTGCCTCGTCGGCTCGGCGCCGAGAAACAGGTTCTCCGCTACGGTCAGCTGGGGCACCAGGGAGAATTCCTGGAACACCGCCGAGATGCCGCGCGCCCGCGCTTCGCGCACGCCGGCGAACGTCACCGCTTCGCCGTTGGCGTAGACCTGGCCCCGCGTCGGCGAGTTGGCGCCGGCCAGGATCGAGATCAGGGTCGATTTGCCGGCGCCGTTCTCGCCGAACAGGACGTGGACCTCGCCGGAAGCCAGCTCGAAATCCACGTCCACCAGCGCATCGACGCCGGGATAATGCTTGGTCAGGCCCTCCGTCCGCAGCAGCGGGATGCCGGCGCCACCCCGAAGGACGACGCCGGCCGGTGCCGTGGGAGGCACCTGACTATGCAAGTGGCCGTCGGTCACGGCGTACTCTTAGTTCACGCTGAATTCCGGCTTGAAGCCGTCCGGCGCCAGCGAGGAGTTGCGGTCGAAGGTCTCGATGTTCGACTTGTCGATCACATAGAGCTGCGGGCCGACATGCTTCTCGTATTCCTTGCCTTCCAGGATGCGGACGGCCTGGTCGACCGCGACGCGCGCCTGGATGACGGCGGAATCCGTCGGGGCCGCCAGGATGCGGCCGCGCTTGATGCCTTCGAACACGCCGGGCGTGAAGTAGTAGGAGAGGATCTTTACCTGATCCTCCAGGCCCCGGTCGCGGATCAGCTGCATCGCCGCCTCGGCCGTCACCGCCGTGCCGACGACATAGTTGATGTCGGGATGCGCGGTCAGCGTGTCCTCGAGCAACGCAAGCTGCGCTTCCTTGCCGGTATCGCCGTATTTGGTATCGACAACCTCGATCGCACCTTCCTTGACGGCGGCGGTAAAGCCGGCATTGCCAGCCTCCACCCACCCGGCGCCCGCCGGTCCGGGGAACCAGGCGACCTTCACCGCCTCGCCACCCTTCGGATGCAGCTTCACCAGGTATTCGCCGGCCTTGCCGCCCATTTCGCCGAATGAGACCAGCGACTTGGCCGACAGCTTGTCGGACGACATGCCGTTGATGACGTCGATCACCGGGATCTTCTTGTCGGCGAGCTGGCCGACCAGGTTGTTCAGCCCGTCGAAGGAGATGGCGCCGATGATGACCGCCTGGGCACCGCCCGCGACGCAATTTTCGATCTGGCTGATCTGCTTGTTGAGCTCGGTATAGCCGCCGGCTTCGAGCACCTGCATGGTGACGCCCATGCGCTTGGCCTCGTCGATGGCGCCGTAATCCACCGCCAGCCAGTAATCGTCCTTCATGTGCGGGAACGAGACGCACAGCTTCCACTTCTGCGACGCCTTGTCCAAGGGCGAGTAGTCGATCATGTGGCGCGGGCTCGCCATATCGAATGCCTTCTCCCACACCTCGATCTTATAAGGAAACCAGCTGCCGGACGCGGCCAGCGCGCCGATTGAAACAGTGACAAGCGCGGCGGCGGATGCCGCCAGCGTGAGCGACCTCTTCATGTGAAACCTCCCTGTTGTTTGAACCCTTCGCGGATGGCACGGACTCCCTTCCCATGCCGGCCCAGATCCATCGCGGCGCTTTTGGGAAAGCGTCTCGATCTCGCGATTGCGGCAAATCCTGATTTTCGCCAGGGTTTTGTAAAGAGCGATCTTCTGAGTTAGAATTTCGGAAAATCCGAATTTGCTCCGAGGCCGCATTTGAGCTTCAACATCCGCCAGATCCGCTATTTCGTGGCCGCAGCCGAGGCGGGCAAGATCGTCGCGGCCGCCTCCGCCGTCGGCATTTCGCCTTCCGCCATCACCGAGGCGATCCAGGACCTGGAGGAAACCGTCGGCACGCGCCTCGTCACGCGCCATCGCGGCGGGATCAAGGTGACCTATGACGGCTATGTCTTTCTGCAGCATTGCAGAAATGTGCTCTCCGCCTTGAGCGCGGCGACCGTGGCCGTCGGCGCACACCGCAAGCGGGTGGAAGGGGAATTGACGCTGGGCGTCACCATCACGGTCGCCGGCTATTTCCTGGCGGCGCCGCTGGCGCGGTTCCGCCGTTCCTTCCCCGACGTGAAGGTCTCGGTGCGCGAGCTCGATCGCAGCGTGATCGAGAAGCAGCTCGCCAACGGCCAACTCGGCCTCGGCATCCTGCTGGTCTCCAACCTCAAGCACGTGGACGAACTGGCGACCGAGACGCTGGCGAAATCGCGGCGCCGGCTGTGGACCGCCACCAACCACCCGCTGCTCGCCAAGCCGAAGGTGACTTTGCGCGACATCGCGAAGGAGCCCTACATCCAGCTCACCATCGACGAGGCGGCGAAGACCACCCTCTCCTACTGGTCCAGGAACAACCTCGCCCCCAGCATCGTGTTCCGCACGGATTCGGTCGAGGCGGTGCGCAGCCTGGTCGCGACCGGCGCCGGCGTCACCATCCTCTCCGACATGGTCTATCGGCCGTGGTCGCTGGAAGGCGACAAGCTGGAATCGCGCGAGATCAGCCAGCAGGTTCCGACCATGGATGTCGGCCTCGCCTGGTCCAAGAGCGCGGAGCTGCCGGCGCCGGCCCGCGCCTTCATCGAGTTCTGCCGGATGGAGTTCCTGTCGGGGAATCCGAAGTCGATGACTCTATAGCGGGCGAGGGGTCCGGCGGCAGCGCGGGATCGGTGATGGAGATGGTCGGCGTGCGTTCGGCCTGAAGCTCCGACCGGCCGGCGATGTCCTCGATCGGCTGGGCCATCAGGCGGCGCGCCTTGGGCGGCGTGGCGCCACGATGGAAGGTGCGGGCGTGCTCCCAGATCGCGCGGTCGGCGACCGTGCCGCGATGGCGCTGCCGCAGATAGTCGACCCAGGTCGGATACTGGAACCGCTCCACCCACAGCTCCGGATCGGTGACGTCCACCATCAGCGACCAGCGATAGGCGCCGTTGCGCTGGCGCACGCGGCTGAGCTTGCGCATGGCGCTGGCGAAACTCGGCGCGTCGGCGAGCGCGACGCGATATTCGATCGTGAGCACGACCTGCCCGTCGCGATAGGGGATGGCCTGGTCCAGGGTCGGGACGGTTTCGGGCAGTTGCGGATCGAGATTCTCCCCGCCCATCGCCGGCATGGGCCACAGCCGCGACAGCAGCGGCGATGCCGCCAGGATCCCGCCCGCCAGCGCCAGGCTGAACGGCAGACCGTACTGATGCGCGGCGAGGCCCCACAGCCAGGAGCCGAGCGCCATGCCGCCGAAGGTGAGCGTCTGATAAATTGCGACGCAGCGGCCGACCACCCAGCGCGGCACGGATAGCTGCACCGAGATATTGAAGGTCGAAAGCGCCAGCACCCAGCCGCCGCCGCCCAGCACCATGCCCGCCATGGTGAGAAACAAGTTGGCGCTGAAGGCTGCGATGAGGCTGCTGGCGGCAAAGGAGAAGGCGGCGACGGTCACGATCCGCTCGGTCGAGAAGCGGGCGCGCAGGCGCGTACTGAGCAAGGCGCTGAGCACCGCGCCGACGCCGAAGGCGCCGAGCAGCAGGCCGTAGATCGACGGGCCGCCCTTGATCTGATCGCGCGCGACCAGCGGCATCAGGGCCCAGATGCTGCTGGCGGCGGTGCCGAACACCACGGAGCGGATCAGGATGCTGCGGATCATCGGCGAGAGCGACACGTAACGCAGGCCGGCCATCATGGCGCCGGGGATGCTCTCAGGGGGAAACGGCTTTTCCTCGACCGGCCGCTTCCACGAAAACAGAACGGCGATCAGGCCGACATAGCTGATGCTGTTCACCAGGAAGGCGGCTTGCGACCCGAACGCGGCCACGATCAGCCCACCGATCGCGGGACCCACCGTCCGCGCGATGTTGAAGCCGAGGCTGTTGAGCGCGACGGCGGCCGGCAACTCGGAGCGCGGCACCACCTCGCCCACCGAGGCCTGCCAGGCGGGGCCGTAGATCGCGTTGCCGCAGCCCACCAGGAAGGTGAAGGTCAGCAGCAGCAGCGGGGTCATGATTCCGGCGAAGGTCAGCGCCGTCAGCAGGATCGAGACGATGAGGGCCAGGACCTGCGCCGCCAGCATCAGGCGGCGGCGGTCGAACACGTCGGCCGCCGCGCCCGCGGCCAGGCAGAACAGCATGTAGGGCAGCACGGTCGACGCCTGCACCAGCGCGACGACGTCCGCGGTCGGCGACAGCGAGGTCATCAGCCAGGACGCGCCGACCGACTGGATCAAGCCGCCGAAATTGGAGAACAGGCTGGCGACCCAAAGCGCCATGAAGATGTTGTACTTGAACGGCGCGATGGGCGACGCCCGCATAGGTGCGGGGCGTGGCGATGGACTGTCATTCATGGCATCGGCGGCTCGATCACGCTCACTCAACAATCGCCGGATTATATCGATCCATCGATGACGACGGCAGAATCGGATAACACTGACTACGGGAGCGGCAACGCATAGGTCTGCTTGACAACCTGGCTCGGCAAGTCCGTCTTGACGTTCTGAATCCCATTCTTCCGCGTCAGATGGGTGGATTGGAAGCGCCGATATTCCTCCAGGTCCGCCACCACGACGCGCAGCAGCGCATCGCTTTCGCCCAGGATGATATAGCACTCCAAGACCTGGGGGAGCTTCTTCATGGCTTCGATGAAACGGTCGATGGTCTCGGCGTCCTGTGCGGTCAGCGACACGCGCGCGAACAGCGTGAGGGCGAGGCCGATCTTGGATTGGTCCAGCACCGCCACGTACCGGTCGATGACCCCCGCTTCCTCCAGGAGCTTCACCCGTCGCAGGCATGGCGACGGCGACAAGCCGACCGCCTTCGCCAGCTCCACGTTCTGCAATCGACCGTCGCGCTGCAGGGCGCGCAGGATACGCTTGTCCATCTCGTCCAGTTTGATTGGCATTGAATGCTATATTTTGCCAGTTTATGGGTGCCCAATGCCAATTATCTTCCAACATCGAGCATCAGCGCAATCCAATTCCGATCGTCTTGGTCCAAGATTTCAGCCATGGAAATCGGAACCATGGTCCTCTTTGCGGCGACCGTGCTGCCTCTGATCTGCACGCCCGGCCCGGACATGCTGTTCCTGTCCGCGCAGGCGCTGGCGGGAGGCGCGTCGGCCGGCTTGCGTGCGACGGCGGGCATCTGCCTTGGCTATATGGGGCATTCTCTTCTGGTCGCGCTTGGCCTCGCCGCGATCATCGCGGCATCGCCCGTGCTGTTCGAGGCGCTGCGCTGGCTCGGCGTCGCCTACCTGATCTATCTGGCTTCGCAGCTCATCCGGTCGGCGATGCGGTCGCGCAAGCTCAGCCTGCCTGCCGAACGCAGCAAGGCGGTTGTTCGCCGCGGATTCCTGACTGCCTTCCTCAATCCCAAGGGCATGATGATCTACTTCGCGATCCTGCCGCAATTCATGCAGCACGAGGGCGGCATCGCCATGCAGGCAACAATCCTGTCCGTGATCTTCATCGGCCTGTGCGGGATCGTCTATGCCGCACTCAGCGTCGCCATCGCGTCCGCGAGCAAGCGCAGCGGCTTCAGCGACCGCCGCCGCAGATGGGTGGAAGGCGTCGCGGGTGGCGTCCTGGTCGTCGCAGCCGGTCGTCTGGCTGTGAACTAGGGCGCAATCCGCTCACCCAGCCCAGCTCCGTCGCCCCAGGGCGCGGCCCACATGTCCTATTGCGTTGCCTTCAGCCGCTTTCGATGAGCTGCGGCCTTGGTGCGATTGCCGCAGAGGGCCATGCTGCACCACCGGCGCATACGTCCTCGGGTATGGTCCACGAACATCAGCGTGCAGTTCGGTCCCTCGCACGCCTTCACGTCCGAGAAGTCCTCGTCGCACACGAATTGCGCCAGCGCTTGCCCGACCGGCAGGAGCAGCGATTCCGGTGAGCGCCACCGGCGCGTCGTCTGCAATTCCAGGGCGACCTTCTGCCCGGGCGCGACGATCTGGCTGAACTCCTCATCGCGCTGAAGCAGCCTGTTCAGCGGCTCGAGCTCGCGCAGGTCCACCGCCGACAGCGGCCGGCCTTTACGCACGTGGACGAATGTCCTGAACCACTCCCGCAGGCTGCGTGCTTGAGCGGCGACGCGATCCAGCTCTCCCGGCATCGCCTGCGCCTGCAGCGCATCGAGCGTTTCGGTCGACACAAGGTGCGCCTGCTTCAGCCAGGCCAAGAGGCCATCACCGGTGTCGAGCCAATCGATCTGTATGTCCGCCGTCGGCGTCGCGACGGAGTTCAGGAAATCCAAGCCGGCTGATCCGGCGACGAATAGGGCGGGCGGGTGTTCGTGAGCCATGCGGGCGGAATCCGGCGTTTTCATTCTGGTTTATAGATAACCCCTCTCATGCCCCTTGACAAGTTACTTGTAACTATCGATAACCTTTCAAATTCTATTAGAGCGGTTACTACCGGTGGGTGGAATTCGAGTAGTACGCCAACTGAAATTGAAACTCTAGCGATCAACCATGGGTAACCATGGATCATCGCGAGTGATCAGTAACTTGTTATATGCGTTTGACATGGTTATCAGAATCAATCGGAGATGAGCGATGATTACGATCAGAAACCGGACCGTGGACGTGGACAGCGTGAAGATCTTCTACCGGGAAGCGGGAGCAGCCGACGCGCCAGCACTGCTGTTGCTGCACGGCTTCCCCAGCGCGAGCCACATGTTCCGGGACTTGATCCCGTTGCTGGCCGACCGCTTCCACATTGTCGCGCCCGACCTGCCGGGCTTCGGCCAATCGGACATGCCAGCGCGGGACAAGTTCGGCTACACCTTCGACAACATCGCGCACGCGATCGACCGCTTTACCGAGGTGATCGGCCTCGACCGCTTCGCGATCTATGTCTTCGATTATGGCGCGCCGACCGGATTCCGGATCGCGGCAAAACATCCGGAGCGCATCACCGCGATCATCTCCCAGAACGGCAATGCCTATGTGGAAGGCCTGAGCGACGGCTGGAATCCCATTCGCGCCTACTGGCGAGATCCATCGGAGGCCAACCGGGAGGCGCTCCGCTCGCTGCTCACGCCCGAGGCGACGCGCTGGCAATATACCCACGGCGTGCCCGACCAGACAGCCGTTTCCCCGGATGGCCAGTCGCTCGACAACTTCTATCTGGCGCGCCCCGGCGCCGATCAGGTGCAGCTGGACTTGTTCGGCGACTACAAGAGCAATGTCGCGCTCTATCCCACGTTCCAGGCCTACTTCCGTACCCACAAGCCGCCTTTTCTGGCGGTATGGGGCAGGAACGATCCGTTCTTCCTGCCGCCCGGCGCCGAGGCGTTCAAACGCGACATCCCAAACGCGGTGATCCGTTTCTTCGACACCGGTCACTTCGCGCTGGAGACGCACGCCGGAGAGATCGCCGCGGCCATCCGCGAGTTCCTTATCCCGTGACCCCGCAACCGCGGCGGCCGGCGCATCCGCAGCCGATCCGCCGCCGACCTGGAGAACTGCCATGCGAGCAATCGTCCTCGACAAATTCGGCGGACTGGACAGCCTGGTCTACCGGGACCTGCCGGAGCCCGAGCCCAAGGCCGGGCATGTCGTCATCGAGATCAAGGCATTCGGCATCAACCACGCCGAAATGCACATGCGTCGCGGCGAATGGGCCGAGGCCGCAAAGGTGATCGGCATTGAATGTGTCGGCCTGGTGAAGGCCTGCCCCGGCGGCGAGTTCCCGATCGGTGCCAAGGTGGCGGCGCTGATGGGTGGCCTCGGTCGCACCATCAATGGCAGCTATGCCGAATATACAAACGCGCCGGCGTCCAACGTCGCGCTCATCGAATCCGATCTGCCGTGGGCCGAGTTGGCCGCGATCCCCGAGACCTATGCGACCGCGTGGACCTGCTTGTTCCGCAACCTCGAAATATCCAAGGGTCAGACCTTGGTGATCCGCGGTGCGACCTCCTCCTTCGGACAAGCCGCCATCAATCTGGCAGTCAATGCCGGCGCACGGGTGATTGCCACCACGCGCAATCGCGAGCGCTTTGCCATGCTGGAAAAGCTGGGCGCGGAGCGCGTCGAATTGGAAGGGCCGGATCTGTCCAAGCGGATCGCCGAGGCCAAACGGCTCGACGCGGTGCTCGATCTCGTTGGCAATAGCACTATCCTCGATTCCCTCGCCATGCTGCGTCGCGGCGGCCGCGCCTGTCTGGCCGGCTGGTTGGGCGGCCTGGCCCCGATCGCCGACTTCAATCCGCTCCTGCAGATGGCAAGCGGCGTGTACCTGACTTTCTTCGGCAGTTTCGTGTTCGGCACCCCGGGTTTCCCACTCTCAGACGTGCCGCTCGCGGAGATCGCGCGCGATGTGTCGGCGGGTCGCCTCATGGTGAAGCCGTCACGCGTGTTTCGTTTCGAGGATATCCGCGAGGCGCATCGCGTCATGGAGGCGAACGAGGCCGGCGGAAAGATGGTGGTCGTCCACGCGTGAGTGGTTTATCCGTTCACCGCCTTGTCAGCGCTCGTGCATGCTTTCGGAGACGTGGCGGACCAGCGGGGACAGCAGATAGGAGATGAGCCTGCGTTCGCCGGTTTGGATCTCCGCGGTCACCGCCATGCCAGGCGTCAGCTTGATCTTGCCGTTCTCGGTCATCATCCAGTCCTGCGACAAGGCGATGCGGGCGAGATAGACCGGACCGGAATTGCCGTCACCGGCGACATTGTCGCCGTCGTTCTGGTCGCCGGCCTTGTTCTTCTTGTCGTTGTTGGGATTGCTGACGGCATCGCGCGTCACGTCCAGCACCTTGCCGTCGATCAGGCCATAGAGCGTGAAGTTGAAGGCCTCGACCTTGATGCGAACGGTCTGCCCGGCACTGATGAAGCCGACGTCGCGATTCTGCACCGCCGCCTCGACCACTAAGCGGTCGTCGGCCGGCACGATCGCCAACAGCGATTCTGCTGGCGTAACAACGCCTCCAATAGTGTGGATCGCCAGTTGCTGCACCGTGCCGTCGATCGGCGAGGTGAGGAGAACCTGGCTCAACCGCTGCTGCGACTTGGACAACTCGGCTTCGAGCTCGCTCGCCTGTGCGCGCGTCTTGTCGAGATCGGCCAGCACCGACATCTGGTACTGCGCGGCCTCCGCCATGCGCTGCTCACGCAGAGCGCGCTGCGCCGCAGCCGCGGCGTCCTTGCGGTGCGCGAGCACGCCGATCTCATGCTGCTGCTCGATCAGCTGCTGATTGACCTGGTACCAGTCGAGCTTGCTGCCGATCTTCTGGTCGCGCATGTCGCGCAGCAGCTTCTCCTGGTCAGCCAGCATCGGCAGCGAAGCCTGCAGCTTCTGAACCGACGCCTGGGCTTCCGCTGCTTCGGCCTGCTTGGCCTCGATCTGCTGGTCGAGGTCTGCGAGCTTCGCCCTTTCATTCGCCGCCTGGGCGCGCATCGCGGCCAACGTCAGGGCAACGTCCTCCGGCGCGGCATTCTTGGGCGGATCGGCCAGTTTCGGCACGCGCCCCTCACCCTCGGTCCCGGGCAGCGTGGCGGCAAGGCCGTGCAGCCGCGCCAGATTGAGCTGCGCCTGCAGCAGATCGCGCGCGAAACGGTCGCGGTCCGCCAGCGCTTGATTCGAATTGAGTTCGATCAACGGATCGCCCGCCTTCACATGGTCGCCGTCGGCGACGTGGATGGCGGTGACGATGCCGGTATCGGCCGGCTGCAGGATCTTGACCTTGCCCGCCGGTACGATGCGGCCGGTGGCGGTTGCGACGATGTCGACCTTTCCGATGCAGGCCCAGGCGATCGCGATGACCGCGAGCGCGATGATGGTAAGGCCGACGGCCCGGCCGACCGGCGAGGGCGGCGTATCGACGATCTCCAACGCGGCGGGCAGGAATTCCCGTTCGTCGCGGGTGCGGCGCGGCAGGGCCAGCATTTTGCCGGCGAGTTTTTCCGGCACGGGCAGCAGCTTGCCGGCTGGCTTTTCCGGCACGGAAGGCTGCGCAGGCAGCAGCTTGCCAATGGCTGTTCCCGGCGCAAAGTCCTGCTTGGATTGCGGCGTGCTGACGGGTTGTTCCCGCGCAAAGTCCTGCACATGCTGCAACTTGTCGATGGGCCTTTCCGGCGCAGGAGCCTCAATCGACGGCAGCTTGGCTGCGGGTTGCGCAGACAGCGGCTTGCTGGCGGGTCTCTCCGGTGCAGAGCTTGGCACAGGCGGCGGCGTGCCGACGGGCCTTTCCGGCGCAATGTCCTGGGTAGGCTGGAGCCTAGCGGTGGGTGTTTCCAGTGCAGGGTTCTCCGCACGCGGCAGTTCGCCGACAGGCGTTTGGGGCGCCGAATCCTGCGTCGACGGCGGCGAGGCGACGGGTGTTGCCAGGACGGAGTCCTGCGTCACGATCGGCGGGCCGACGGGCGTTTCCAGAACAGAGTCCGGCGTGATGAGCGGCGGACCAACGGGTGTGTCCAGCGCCGAGTCCTGTTTGCGCAGCAGCTTGTCGACGAGCGCCTTCGGTGCATCGTAGGTAAGCTCGGTCTTGCCGGCGGGTGCTTCCGGCGCAGGATTCCGCGGATGTTCCAGCCTGCCAACGGGTGCTTTCGGCGGCGAGCCGCGCTTGCCCAGCAGCTTGTCGACGAGTGCCTTCGGTGCATCGTAGGCAGGCTCCGGCTTGCGCGCTGGCGCCGAGGTCTGCGTTGGCGGCAACTTGCCGGCGGGC
>DASYRS010000139.1:0-13433 GCA_036004205.1 Dongiaceae bacterium | reverse complement strand
AGGCCGCCGGGCAGCGCGGTGGGATCGGTGCCCGGATCGCCGCGCACCAGCGGCTTGAAGATGTCGAGCTGCGGGCGGATCTCGTTGGGCCTGAGGCCCAGATGCGCGGCGATCACGCGGATATAGCCGAACGGGCTTTCGATCGTTGCTTCGATGGCGCAGCGCGTCTCGCGGTGCGAGACGTGCAGCTCGTGAACGTTGATGTCGTGCATCGGCCAGCGGCTGATCAGCACGTGGCCGTAATGGCCGTCAGGCGCCACGATCGTGCGCGCCTCGGCGGCGTGGCTGCCCAGCACCTGCTTCAAGGCGGCGAGCGGCAGGTTGGTCTGGTCCTTGCCGCGCGAATCCACTTCCTGCAACGCCACGATGTCGGGATCGTGCGGCTTGATCAGCGCGATGATGCGATCGAGATCGTAGCGCAGATCGGTGCCGATGCCGCGGTGGATGTTCCAGGTCAGGATGCGGGCGAAACGGTCCGCGCGGTTGGCTTCGTCTTGGCTCATCTGCGGCCGGTATTTGTCCGTCCCATTCATGACATACTTTCGCGCAGGAGTCTGCGGCCCGGCCGCCGGCCGCGTTCGGCTTCGGCGCGGCGGCGCGAGATGAAGACCTGCAGGCCGATCGAGATTCCGACCGCCGCCGCCAGCAGCCCGACCAGGAGGCCGATGCCGCCCAAGCTCGGATGGCGGATGATGCTGGTGGCCTGGTCGCCCAGCAGGGACATGATGGCAAGACCGGGAGCAAGGCCGATCGCGGTGCCCAGCAGGTAATCCAGCGCCGGAATGCAGATGGCGCCCGCGGCCAGGTTGACGATGCTGAAAGGCGCCACCGGCACCAGGCGCACCAGGGTCACGGTCGGAATGCCCTTTCGCGCGAAGCTGCGTGTGATGAGGTTGAGGCGCGGACCGAAGAACTGGCGCAGGCCGCGCGGGCCCAGCCATCGTCCGATCGCATAGGTGGCAAGCGCGCTGGCAAGCGCGCCGGCGGCGGCATAGAGCACGCCGGGCCACGCGCCAAAGACCGCCGCCGTCGTCGCGATCAGCACCATGACCGGGAACATGACGAGGCCGGCCAGCACGAACAGGACGATCACGGCCACCGCCGCCCAGGTTCCGTGCAGCGACGTCAGCCAGCCGCTCCATACATCCGGGTTGGTCCATTCCGCCAGCGGCGTCAGGTTCCAGGCGGCGGCAAGGCCCAGGAACAGCCCCAGCGCCAGCAGGATGCCGGCGGTGGCGAACAGCGGCCTGCGCTTGCTGCGGCCGACGGCGCTGCCGCCTTCGGACAGGATGCGCGTCGGATCGATCGGCGCGCGCGGATCGGCCACGAACTCCCACATCGAGGGCGGCGAAACCGGCAGGGACCGGTCGGCGACCGGCGCCAGCCAGTGCGAGCGCCTGGGCAACGACTTGATCGCGGCGATGATGGAATCGTGGCGCGCGATCGCGGCCTGCACTTCTTCGAGGCTGGCGCCGCTATGCTCCGCGATCAGCTTGTCGCGCAGTTCAAGAACACTGTGCCGCGCCGCTTCGTCGTCTCCCGCCGCGAGCGCCAGGTCGCATTCCGTGTCGGTCCCCATCGACCGATGGCAGAGGTTGGCCGACCCGACCCGCAGATAGCGGTCATCGACGATCATCACTTTCGCATGGACGTGAGGGTCCGCCATCTGGCCCTCATGCACGATCCGCGGCGCCACCATCAGCACGCGATCCACGACGCGCGCCTTGCCCAGGATGCGCGCGACGCGTGCCCGGCCGCCCCCCATCACTGTGCGCTCCAATCTGCCGCGATACTTGAACGGACTGACGATCACGGCCTCGAGCGCAGGATTGCGCTTCAGCGCCTTGGCGAGTGTGCGGGCGAAGCGCGAGCAGGTGAGATACTGGCTCTCGACATAGAGCGTGCGGCGCGCGCTCCCGACCATGTCGTGGAACAGGGTCTCGACCTCCTGCACGATGGCGCGGGACGCGTAGGGAGGTTCGGTGCGCGCGATCGCCACCTCGACGTCGCGGAAGTGCGGCTCGATATCATCCGGCCAAGGGGCGGGAAGCCGCGGTACCTCCGGCAGCTGCTCGCAGGCCGCGTAGGCCCAGCGCTGGCGCGCCAGGTCGGTCATGGCGCGCGCGGCATCGCCATCCACCATCATCTGCACGTCGTGAAAGCCGTTATACGGCTTGCCCGCGGGATCGACGCGATGGCGGCAGGCGGGATCGTGATCGCAGGTGTCCCAGCGCCGGATGGTGAGGTCGAGGCCGCCGGAGAACGCCAGGGATTCATCGAGCACGACGATCTTCTGGTGATGCGACGAGCCGAGCGGGATCGCATCGTCAAGGCACAAATCGATTTGCGGCGGCGTCCGCCAGCGCAGCACGAAGGCCGGCAGGGCCTGGCGCTCGCTGGTGAAGAACAGCGAGTAGTCCCACAGCAGGATGTTGATCTTCAGCTCCGGCCGCCGCTCCACCAGGGCGGTGAGGAACGGGCCCAGCTCGCGCGGCAGATCATCCTCCGGCTCGCCCGACGGCCCGACCAGGGGCGTGCGGCTGTCGACGTCCCAGCCGATGATGTAGACGCTGCGCTCGGCCCGCAGCAGGGCCTTGCGCAGCGTGCCGTAATAGGCCGCGGCATCGATCAGCACGGCGGCACGATCCGCCTTGGCGACGCGCCAGGCATTGCGGCCGGGCCTGAAGATGTGGCCGGGAGCCGGCGCGGGATCGCTCCTGGGCGGCGCAACGTCTTCGACGGCCCTAATCCTTTTGGACAGCATGGATTCATCCTGCGTGGGGTCGCTGGAATTAACGCCTTCGGAGCCGAAAAGTGCCCCAATTCGTTGCAACGAAAGCGCAATGGCGCGGTTGAATCCTGCAATATCCGTTCCGAAAGGTGAGCCCGATGGATAAGTCCGCTCGATCGGCCGCGTGTTTAACGGCCGCCGCGCTGCTGATGGCAGCCTGCAGTTCCAGCGACAAGCCCTATGCCCACGAATCGATGCGCCACGCGACCGCCGCCGAGCAACAGTTTGGCACGACCGGCAGCGGATACACCCCACTGCCGGAATCCGCGGTCGTGGTCACCGAGCCTGCAGTCGTGGTCGCCGAGCCGACCGCCGCGGGCCAAGCCGCCCCGCTGACCGTTCCACAACCGGCGCCGCAAACGGTGGCGCGCATGGCGCCCAGCGATGCCATGTTCGCCCAGCAGGCGCTATCCTCCAGCGCGGTCGAGATCGAGCTGGCGCGCATTGCCTATGTCCGCGCCCAGTCGCCGGAGGTGCGCGCGTTCGCCCGGCAGATGCTGATCGACCACCGCGACATGGCGATCAAGCTCGACAATTTCGGGCTCGAGCGCGGCTATCTGGTGGCCTGGCGGATCGAGCCTGACAGGGCCGGCACGATCGAGCGCATGCGCAGCCTGGACAGCGCCTCGTTCGACCGCGCCTACATGGACGAGATGGTGGCGGCGCACGAAAAGGCCGCGGCGGCGATGGAAACGCAGGCCGCCAGCGGCCGTGAGACCGCGAGCATCGCGAGCGAGGTCCTGCCGACCGTGCGTCATCACCTGGAGATGGCGCGTGCGTTGGACGCAAAGGTCTAGGTGCGTCGGAAAGCTGGCTGCGCGGCCGGCTCCGTGGGAACCGGCCACGCCGATCCGGGTTGATCTGCTATCCCGCCAGCGTTTGGCCGGGCCGATCTTTGTTACACAGGACCCACAAGCGAGGAAGCCATGAATCGCGGTATCAAGCTCGTCGGCATTGCGCTCGCGCTCGGCGCCGGCGTCGCGCTGTCCGCCTGCAGCAGCTCGGGCGAAGGCTTTGGCCATCAGGTCGCATCGTGCAAGGGCGGCTATCCGGACGGCGGCGGGATCAAGGACATGAGCCCCTATTCGCCGAACGCCGATCCGTACCAGCCGGATTGCGAAGGCAAGTAACGACGGTTTCCGCGCGCCTCGTCGCGCGCGGCCCTTGTGCGGCGAAGCAATCCGCCCCCATGTTCCGGCTGGACTATGGGGGCGGATTTCTGCGAACGTGAAACGCCATGCGCCGCAAGGACAAGCTTTCCCTCTATCGCAAGAAGCGCGATTTCGCGATCACGCCGGAACCGAGCGGCGCTGCGCCTGCTGAGTCCGGTGGCGGCCGCTACGTCATCCAGATGCACGACGCGCGCCGGCTGCATTTCGACCTCAGGCTGGAGATGGACGGCGTCTATAAGAGCTGGGCGGTGACGCGCGGCCCCAGCCTCGATCCCAAGGACCGCAGGCTGGCGGTCGAGGTCGAGGATCACCCGATCGAATACGGCACGTTCGAAGGCACGATCCCGCAAGGCCAGTATGGCGGCGGAACCGTGATGCTGTGGGACCGCGGCCGCTGGATTCCCGAAGGCGATCCAAGGAAGGGACTCAAGAAAGGCCATCTCGCGTTCGAGTTCCAGGGCGAGCGCCTCAAGGGCGGCTACCATCTCGTGCGCATGGCGGACCGTGACGAAGGCAAGGGCGGAAAGGCCCGCCACAACTGGCTGCTGATGAAGCAGAGCGATCGCTGGGCGAAGCCGGGCCATGGCGACGACGCGATCAAGAATGCGACCAGCGTCAAGACCGGCCGCACCATGCGCCGGATCGCCGAAGGCGGCGGGCCGACATGGAACTCGAAAGACCGCTCCGAAGCGGGCATGAAAAAGAATGTGGCCGCGATGGAAGCGGACGCGAGCGGCAAGCGCGGCAAGCTTCCCGCCTTCATCGAACCCGAGCTCACGACCTTGGTGGACGCGCCGCCCGGCGGCACCAACTGGGTCCATGAGGTGAAGTTCGACGGCTACCGGATGGGCGCGCGGATCGAGAACGGAACGGTGAAGATGATCACGCGCTCCGGCCTCGATTGGACGCGCAAGTTTCGGGCCATCGCAAAGGAGCTTGCCAAGACCGGGATCGAGTCGGCCTGGCTCGACGGCGAAGTGGTGGTGCCGGACGAGAATGGCCTCAGCAGTTTCTCGAACCTGCAGCGCGCCTTGTCCGAGGGCGATGACCGACAGATGGTGTTCTATCTGTTCGATCTGCCGTACCTGAACGGGCAGGACTTGCGCGACCTTCCGTTGATCCAGCGCAAGCAGATCCTGCGCGATACCCTGTTCGCCAGGAAACGGGGCGGCGCGCTGGCTTACAGCGACCATCACGAGGCGGAAGGCGGCGACTTCTTCAAGGCCGTCCGCAACATGGGGCTGGAGGGCGTGGTGTCGAAGCGCAAGGACAGTCCCTATCGCTCCGGCCGCGGGCGCGACTGGGTCAAGGCGAAATGCATCGACCGCGACGAGTTCGTGGTCGGCGGCTATACGCCCTCGCGCGCGGGGCGCGGCATCGGATCGCTGCTGGTCGGCCATCATGAGGGCAAGCGCTTGGTCTATGACGGCCGCGCCGGCACCGGCTTCGATGCCAAGGAATCGGTGGCGCTGGAGAAGAAGCTGCGCGGGCTGAAGCGCGATGAATGCCCGTTCCACGAAATGGACCGCGCCTACAAGACGCGCGGCATCTGGGTCGCGCCGACGCTGGTGGCGGAGATCGAGCATCGCGGCCGGTCGTCCGATGGCTTGCTGCGCCAAGCGGCGTTTGTCGGCCTGCGCGGCGACAAGCCGGCCAGGCAGGTCGACCGCTCCGACCGGCCGCGCGGCGGTGCCGAGAGCGGGGAACCCGTGGTCGGCGGCATCAAGATCACCCATCCAACTCGGGTGATCGACCCGACGACCGGCGCCACCAAGCTCGACCTTGCGAAATACTACGGGCGCGTGGCGGAGACCTTGCTGCTGGATATGGCGGACCGGCCGGTCGCGGTCGTGCGCTGTCCGGACGGCATCACGGGCCAGACCTTCTTCCAGCGCCATCCGCAGCAGACCCTGGCTGGGCGCATCAGCACGGTCAAAGACCCGGAGGACAAGGAGCAGTTGCTGTGCGTGCGGAACGCCACCGACCTCATCACCCTGGTGCAGTTCGGCGTGATCGAGATCCACCCCTGGCAGACCCATATCGGCAAATTGGACAAGGCCGACCGGTTCATCCTGGACCTCGATCCGGCGCCGGACGTGCCGTTCGAAGCCGTCACCCTGGCGGCCAAGCTGGTGCGCAAGCGGCTGGAGGCGCTGGGCCTCAAATCCATCGTGAAGACGACCGGCGGCAAGGGGCTGCATGTCATCGTCCCGCTGCGCCCGGCGGCCAGCTGGAAGATCGCCAAGGGCTTTGCGAAAGCGATCGCCGACTCTCTCGCGCGCGACGAGCCGAAGATCTTCCTCGCGACGGCCAGCAAGGCGGCACGCAAGGGGCGCATCTATGTCGACTACCTGCGCAACGATCGCGGCTCCACCGCGGTCGGCGCCTATTGCGCGCGCGCCCGGCCGGGATTGCCGGTTGCCATGCCGCTCGATTGGCGCGCGGTGACGGAGGACCTGCGGCCGGCCGACTACAATCTCCAAACCGTCTCCCTGGTCGCGCTGCCGAAGGAGTGGCGCGACGCGCAAAGCTGGCGCCAGGGGCTGGATGCCAAGAAGCTGAAGGCCGTCGGCCTCGCCAAGGAGTAGGGCACATGCCGGAGAGCAGGAAAATCAAGGCCTATCGCGAGACGCTGCACGAGATGGCCAAGCCGCAGAACAAAGGGCGGCTGAAGGTTCTGGAAGGCAAGGCCGCAAAGCTGGGTGTCGAGATTTACGGCACGGAGCGCAAAGGCAAGCCGAAGACCAAAACCCGCCGCTAGGACATTGGCGGCCGGTCCCCGGTGGTTTATGCTGGCGGGTGCCGGTTTCAACCACGCCAGGAGCGAACGATGCCCAAGGGTCAGCAGCACGGCCGCGAGAAGAAAAAGCCGAAAAAGGACAAGGCGTCAAAACCCCAGTCCGCCTATGCCTCCGAATACGGCAAGCAACAGCCCAGCCATATCGTGGAATCCGTCCCCGGCAAGAAGCAGTAACGGCCGGGCGTCAAAGGCTGAGCGTCACAGGCCGGGTATCAGGCGGCGCCGGTCAGCACGACGCCATTGATCACAGCGGCATAATGGACCGCCGCCGCCGCCAGGACGAAGGCGTGCCAGATCGCGTTCTGGAACGGCAGCCGTTGCCAGACGTGAAACACAACGCCGATGCTGTAGAGCGCGCCGCCGACGGCGATCAGCATCAGGGTCTGCCATCCGAGCGAGCGGAACAGCGGATCGATCGCGATGATTCCGACCCAGCCCAGCAACATGTATGGCGCGACCGAGGCATAGCGCAGGTCGCAGCGCCGGCACAATTTCACCAGCATGCCGATGCCGGCGATCGCCCAGACCGCGCTGGTCAGGCCCCAGCTCCACGCGCCGTCCAGCCGCAACAGGGTGAAGGGCGTATAGCTGCCGGCGATCATGACGAAGATGGCGGCGTGGTCGCAGCGCCGGAGGAGCGCGCGCCACGGGCTGTTGCGCGCCATATGATAAGCGGCGGAGCAGCAGAACATGGCGAGCATGCCGAACGCGTAGATCAGCAGTGCGCCGAATTCCAGCCAGTCGCCGCGCGCCGCGATCAGCGCGACCAGGGTTGCTCCGCCCACTGAACCGCCGGCAATGCCCAGGATGTGGATGATGCCATCCGCCACCAGTTCGTGGCGGCTGGGGTGACGTGAGGTAGTGACGGTTTCTGCGGCAAGCACGCTCGCACCTCGGCCCTTTCACGCCGACATGGTACGCGCAATGTCTCAACAAACGGTACATGCGCGGGCACACGGGGAACAACGCGTGCCGGCGGCAAAGGTTGCGGCGCAGGCGAATCCGCGGCGTTTCGGCGCGATGTCCCCGCGTGGCGCCATAAGCCGCTTCGCCTAGGCCGGAAGAATCCGCGCCGGTGCGAGCCTCGGTTTGCCGCGCCGCAGCGAAAAAGCGCCGACGCCGCAATCTCGCCAAATGCCCCCGTGCCTTGTGCGCCGACGCATGGTAAATTCCGCTCGTTGGCCGCTCGCCTCACGTCCGGTCCTGAATATCGTGCAAGCGTGATCAGCGAGGTCCCGGCCTTGCTCACAGGATGCAATAATAGAAAAGCGAGGACATCATGGAGCGCACTTTGAAACGCGTCTGCACCGGCGCCTTGTTGGGCGCGGCACTCTTGCTGGTTGCGGCGTGCACCACGCACACCGCGCAATGCAAGGGCGGGTACCCGGACGGTGGCGGAATCCAGGACATGAGCCCCTATTCGCCGAACGCGGGCAGTCACCAGCCCGATTGCGAAGGTAAGTACTGAGGAATAGCGAAAGCGGTGGGCTTGCCTTTGCGATCCGGTCAGCCGGGTGGCGAAGGCAAGCCCGAATAATATATCCAGCGCTCGCGGTGGTCTTGGCGGTGCGGCACACGCGTTCTATATGACATTCCAGACGCCGATATTCAGGGCCGGGATTCTGGCCGGGCGCGCCGGTTTCAGCGACGCGCCGTTCTGTCCGATATTTCGCAAAGGATCGCAGCATGAAACTCCCCAGCGCAGACCATCCCATCACCGTCACGCCGACCAAGGGCCGGGTGCAGGTCAAGTTCGGCGGCCGGGTCGTTGCCGACAGCACGCGCGCCGTGACGCTCCAGGAAGCCAGCTATCCGCCGGTGCAGTACATCCCGCGCGAGGACGCGCAGTTGGCGTTCTTTCAATCGACCGCGCACAAGACGCATTGCCCCTATAAGGGCGATGCCTCCTATTTCAGCCTGAAAGCCGGCGACAAGAATGCCGAGAACGCGGTTTGGAGTTATGTCGAGCCATATCCGGCGGTCAAGGAAATCGCCGGACACCTCGCTTTCTATCCGGACCGGGTGGATTCGATCGAGGTAGGGAAGTAGTCTCCAGTCCGTCCAAGCGGAGTCGGGCGCTGTCCGAGGGCGCGCCCGCGCGTTGTCGCCGGACCTGATCCGGCGATCCAAGTTGTATCCGTACGATTGCCGTGAAACTTGGATTGCCGGGTCGCGTTGCCGCGCTCCCCGCGATGACGGAACTGAGTGACACTACCAGGGTCGTATCATGCCTGTGTTCCGATTCTTCGAAGGCTTGCTGGAACCGACGGCGGTGCCGACGGAGGATGCGCCGCCGTCCGGGCTGGCCGCGTTCTACTGGCACTATGCGCGGCAGGCGCGCTGGCTGGTCGGCGCCCTGTTCTGCGCCGGGTTCTTCGTGGCGGTGCTCGATTCGACCATCCCGGTTTTCATCGGCCGCGTGGTCGGTCTGGTCGCCGCCAGCCAGCCGGATCAATTGTGGCGCGAGGAATGGCCGCAGCTTGTCGCCATGGCGGCGGTGCTGCTGATCGGCCGACCCTGCGCGCTGCTGGCGCAGAACCTCATCACCAACCAGGCGATCGTGCCCGGCCTCACCAACCTCATCCGCTGGCAGAGCCACTGGCACGTGGTGCGGCAGAGCTGGAGCTTTTTCCAGAACGACTTCGCCGGCCGCATCGCCAACCGCGTGATGCAGACCGGCCCGGCCTTGCGTGAAAGCGTGGTCGCCGCCACCAATGCGGTCTGGTACATCATCGTCTATGGCAGCAGCGCCATGGTGCTGACCGCCACCAGCGACCCCCGGCTGTGCATCCCGATCGCATTGTGGTTCTGCTCCTACGTCGTATTCCTGCGCGTGTTCGTGCCGCGCCTGCGCGAACGCTCGCGCGAGATGTCGGAGGTACGCTCGGCTCTGACCGGCCGGGTCGTCGACAGCTACACCAACATCCAGACTGTGAAGCTGTTCGCTCGGCCGCGCGACGAAGACGCGGTGGTGCGTGACTCGGTCGACGAACACACCCTCTCTTTCCACAAGCAGCAGCGCGTCATCACCCTGTTCGGCCTCAGCCTCGCCACCCTCAACGCGATGATGGTGGTGGGCACCGGCGCGATGTCGCTGTGGCTGTGGATGCACGGCTACATCGGCGTCGGAATCGTCGCGATGTCGCTCCCGCTCACCTGGCAGATCGCCAACATGGCGGGCTGGATAGCGCAGAACGTGACGGCGATCTTCGAGAATGTCGGCGTGGTGCAGGAAGGCATGCGCTCGATCGCCGTGCCGCGCCAGATGCCCGACAAGCCCAACGCCGGCGCGTTGCGGGTCGAGAAGGGCGCGGTCAAGTTCGAGAATTTGCATTTCGGCTACGGCACCGAGCGCGGCGTCCTGCATGGCATCGACCTCACCATCGCGGCGGGGCAGCGCATCGGCCTCATCGGCCCGTCGGGCGCCGGCAAGTCCACGCTCGTCAATCTGCTGCTGCGGTTCTACGAGCTGGAGGCCGGGCGCATCCTGATCGACGGGCAAGACATCTCGGACGTCACGCAGGAAAGCCTGCGCGCCAAGATCGCGATGGTGACCCAGGACACCTCGCTGCTGCACCGCTCGATCCTCGACAACATCCGCTATGGCAGGCCGGAAGCGACCGCCGCCGAGGTGCGCGCGGCGGCGGCGCGCGCCCACGCCCTCGATTTCATCGAGGGGCTGGAGGATTGGGTGGGGCGGCGCGGCTTCGATGCCCATGTCGGCGAGCGCGGCGTGAAGCTGTCCGGCGGGCAGCGCCAGCGCATCGCGATCGCGCGCGTGATCCTGAAGGACGCGCCCATCCTGGTGCTGGACGAGGCGACGGCCGCGCTCGATTCCGAGGTCGAGGCCGCGATCCAGGAGCAGCTGGAAGGGCTGATGCGCGGGCGCACGGTCATCGCCATCGCGCACCGGCTCTCCACCATCGCGCGGATGGACCGGCTGGTCGTGCTGGACCAGGGCCGGATCGTGGAGACCGGCGCGCATCACGAATTGCTGGCGCGGCGCGGCACCTATTGGCGGCTATGGCAGCGTCAGTCCGGCGGCTTCCTGCAGGAAGAGATGCGCGAGCTCGATACCGCGGTCGGAAAATGACCGCCCACAGCGGCGCGATCCTCTCGTGATCGAGCAGATGCTCTGGGATCGGTTGGAGTTCGCCGGCGGCGTCTTCGGGCCGCTGGTCCACATCCTGCTGGCCGGCGCCGTCACCTTGCATGTACTGGAGCGCAAGCGCGACGTGGCGGCATCGATCGCCTGGATCGGCCTCGCCTGGCTCTCCCCGATCGTGGGCAGCGCGCTCTATCTCTTCTTCGGCGTCAACCGGGTGCAGCGCCGGGCCTTCCGCACCCGGCGGCATCCCGACAGCGGCTGGGCGCAGGATCCGGCGACGTTCCTCAATCCGCGGCACGATCATTTCGCGCCGCTGGAGCGCGCGATCGGCGTGCTGACAGGACGCCCGCCCAGGCTCGGCAACAATATCCAGCTGCTGCGCAACGGCGATGAAGCCTATCCGCCGATGCTGGACGCGATCGCGGCGGCGAAGACCAGCATCGCGCTCTCCAGCTATATCTTCGAGGCCGACGCGGCCGGCGACAAATTCATCGCGGCGCTGATCGCGGCCAAGGCACGCGGTGTCCAGATTCGCGTGATCGTCGACGGCTTCGGCAGCGGCTATTGGATCTCCCCCGTCTATCAGCAATTGAGCCGCGCGGGCATCCCGGTCGCCCGCTTCATGCATACCCTGGTGCCGTGGCGCATGGCGTTCCTCAACCTGCGCAGCCACAAGAAGATATTGGTGACGGATGGTGCCCGCGCCTTCACCGGCGGGCTCAACATCAGCGTGGCCAACCTGCTGGCGCAGGATCCGCCGGCGCCGATACGCGACATGCATTTCGACGTGACGGGCCCGGTGGTGACGCAGATCGCCGAGGCGTTCGCGGCCGACTGGCAATTCTGCACCGGCGAGCGGCTCGGCGGCGGAACGTGGTTTCCGGTGCTGGCGGAGGCCGGCACCGCGGCCGCGCGCGTCATCACCTCCGGCCCCGACCAGGACATCTACAAGATCGAGATGACGCTGCTGCAGGCGATCGGCTGCGCCCAGATCTCAGTCAAGATTCTTACGCCCTATTTCCTGCCCGACGACCGGCTGATGAGTGCGCTGGTCCTGACGGCGATGGCTGGCGTGGCGGTCGACGTGGTGATTCCCGAGTGCGGCGACCACGTGGTGATGGACTGGGCGCTGCGCGCCCACATCGCGCCGCTGCTGCGCGCCGGCGGACGGGTGTGGCGCGCGCCGCTGCCGTTCGAGCATTCCAAGCTGTTCGTGATCGACGACGGCTGGTCGCTGATCGGCAGCGCCAACTGGGACATCCGCAGCCTGCGCCTCAATTTCGAGCTCAACATGGAAGTGTGCTGTCCGCAATTCGGCGCGCTGGTCGCCGGCGCGATCGAGCGGCGACAGACCAATCCCTTGACGCTGGCGGAGCTGGAGGCGCGGCCGCGGCCGATCCGCCTGCGCGACAGTGCGGTACGTTTGCTACTGCCCTATTTGTGAGCGATCTGTGACCTCGCGCGATTGGGAACAACGGGTTCTCGCAACTGTTTCCGTTGCCGGGCCAAACTATGCTACCCGTGGCCGCCAGGAATGGAGCAGATCGGAACATGAGTTCGGGCGAGAGGGCCAAGCCGCCAGCGACCTACGAGGAACGCAATCCCTTTGATATCTCCCGGCGTTCGGGAAAAGACGTCGCGGCGGAGATCGCGCAGCGCATGGCGGCCTGGAAACAGGCGCGCGGCCGTTCTTATGCGACGCGGTCCGCCGTCCCCTCGGCCGAGGCGAAGCAAGCGCCCATCGCCGCGCCTGTCCAGCCGGCGCGACTTCCCAAATTCGCCGAGCACGCCGGCCCTGCGCAGCGACCGGTTCCGCGGCCGGCCAACCCGCCGCTGCCGCCCCGGGCCGACGCTTCGGCGGCACCGCGGCGCGCGCCGGCGAGCGCCGCGCCCGCCAGCACTCCCACCGACAGCGGTTCTCCCGCCAGTGCCGGCGCACGGATCCCATTCTTTGCGTCCTTCTCCGCGGTCCAGCGCGCCATGCCGCCGGCGCCCAGCTTGAAGCGGCCCGCAGCACGCAGGGAACCGGCGCCCGACACGATCAACATCGAAGCCCCGCACATTGAAATGCCGGCGCCCGAATCGCACGAGGCAGATTCGCGCGCGGCGGCATCGCCACAGGTCGCGATTCCGGAGCAGGCCGAAATCGAAAACCCCGTCGTCGCGCCCGCGGGCGACGCGCACGGTGCCGCCGCGCCGCTCGAGGCAGAAGCCAGCGCGGCGTCGGTTGTCGAAGCGCGCGACATCGCGGCGCCCGACGCTGACGCGCCGGCCGACGCGGAAGCTGCCGCGGCTCCGGTCGTCGAGACCCCCGATCGCGACACGCATCGGATCGAAACCGTCGAGGCGCCGATCGCGGAGACGGCGTCACAGGCGATCGAAGCTGAAGTCCCGACCATCGATCGGCCGGTCGCGGCGATCGGCGAGACCGAAGCCGTCACGCCTGCAGCCGCGGAAACGCCGGATCGCGATACTCATCGGGTCGAGGCGCATCGCGACACGCCGGCCGCGGAGACGCGCGGGACCGAACCCGCGGCTCATGCGATCGATGAGCAGGATCTC
>DASYRS010000138.1:0-4890 GCA_036004205.1 Dongiaceae bacterium | reverse complement strand
CACATAAATGCTGGTCCCGAGCCCGCTATCCTGATCGATGCTCCACATGTTCCGAACCAGTCCCGGAATGCTTGCAATGACCGGCGCCGCCTTCGCCATTTCGGCCCGGAAATGGGTGCGCTCGCCGTCGACGCGATACCGGACGGTAATTTGCATTTCTTGCATGCGATGTCCCTCCATTTGATGCGGCCCGCCCAATGTGTGTGGCGGCGCATGAATGGTAGATAGCGGCTGGCGCGCGCTCCGGGTGTGAACGACATCACGGCGCTGCAGGCCCCCTCCTCGGTTCTGTTTCTCCCATGACCCGGACCAAGTCGCCTCGGCCGATCAATAACGGTCGGCCGCGATCACCGCGTAGGCAAAGGCTTGCGGCGCCTCCTGCGGTGGATTGTGGCCGATGCCGCCGGCGAGCAGGCGGTGCTCATATCTGCCGGAGAACTTATTGCGGTAGGACGCAGGGTCCGCCGGATGCGGAGCGCCGTTGGCATCGCCTTCCAGGGTGATCGTGGGAACAGTGATGACCGGACCTTCGGCCAGCCGCTTCTCCAGTTCGTCATAGCGCGGCTCGCCGTCGGCCAAGCTCTGCCGCCAGCGGTAATTGTGGATCACGATGTCGACGTAGTGCGGATTGTCGAAGGAGGCCGCGCTGCGGTCGAACGTGGCATCGTCGAATTGCCATTTCGGCGACGCGATCCGCCAGATCAGCCGCGCGAAGTCGCGGCGGTATTCCTGATAGCCCGCCCGACCGCGTTCGGTGGCGAAATAGAACTGGTACCACCACTGGTACTCGGCCTTTGGCGGCAGCGGACGCTTGTTGAGCTCCAGGTTGGCGATCAGATAGCCACTGGCCGAAACCATGGCCTTGACCCGCTCCGGCCAGAGCGCGGCGACGATGTTGGCCGTCCGCGCGCCCCAATCATAGCCGGCGAGGACCGCCTGCTCGATCTTCAGGGCGTCCATCAGGGCGGTCACATCGGATGCGATCGCCGCCTGCTGGCCGTTCGGGAACGTGCTCTCCGAGAGAAAGCGCGTGGTGCCATGACCGCGAAGATGGGGCACGATCACCCGGTAGCCCGCCGACGCCAGCAACGGCGCGACGTCGAGGTAGCTGTGAATGTCGTAGGGCCAGCCGTGCAGCAGGATGACGGCGGGGCCGTCGGCGGGACCGGCCTCGGCATAGCCGACATTCAGCACGCCGGCATCGATCTGCTTCAGGGGCCCGAACGTGGCGTTCGTCCCCGGCTTGATCGCGGGCACGGTGGATTGCGCCTGCGCGGAACCGATGAGGCCGAGCTGCGCGGCAGCAGCGGTCAAAGCGGCGGCGCCGAAGAAGCGGCGGCGATCATGGTCGATCTGTTCGGGCATTTCGAGCGTTCCCATCGGTGACTGTCGAGCGCCGGAGGTCAATGATTGTCCGCATGCTGCTGGGGGATCAACAGATCCACCGTCTTGCTGTCGATCACCTGGTGGGTCGGGTCGGCGAGCTCGACCAGGACCTTGTGGGGGCCGGCGGGCAGCCCCTGGATGATGAGCGGTACGCCGCTGGCATCGGCCCAATGCCATGGCGCGTCGTCGACGGTGACGTGGAGATGCCCGACCCTGGGCGAGACGTCGAGCGCCGCCGGACCGAACACCGGCAAGATGCGCAAGTGCTCGGTGCGATAGCGGATCACGACAAGCCCCCTCGCCAGTGCCTCGGGGAGCGGCGCATCGACGTGAAGCCGGGGCGCCGGCTCCGAGGCGACCGGCAGCGGCGCGGCCGCATAACCATCAGCCTCCGCGTAGTCGCAGGTCAAAACGAAAGCAGCGGCGGCGGCCAGCATGGCCGCGATGGCCGATCTGCGGATGAGCACGGAATTCATGGGACATATCCTCTGGCGATGACTCTCTGGCGATGAGATCTGGCCCGCCCGCGATTCGAGCAGGCCAGGGTCGGATTCAGATCACGTTGGTCGTAACCTCGATGTTGCCGTGGACCGCCTTGGAGTACGGGCAGATCCCGTGCGCCGCCTCGGCCAGTTCCTGCGCGACCGCGCGGTCGACGCCCGGCAGGCTGACGCTGAGGCGGGCCCGCAGGAAGAACGAGTTGCCGTCGCGGTTCAGGTCGATCTCGGTGTCGACCGCCGGATGCTCCGGCAGCTTGATCTTCCGCTGGGCGGCGGCGAGCTCGATCGCACCGAGATAGCAAGCAGACCAGGCGCTCGCGAACAGGTTCTCGGCGGCCGGGTGTGGCTGCGGCAGCTTGACGTCGACGAAGCCGTCGCTGCTGCGCGAGGCGCCATCGGGGCCGCTGGTGGTGTGGGTGCGGCCGGTGAAGAGGGTTTTTGCGGTGGTGGTCATGGCACGTTTCCTTCTGAGGAGTGACCGTTTTTCGGATACGATTAAATCGTATGCGATCTAATATGGGAAACGAGGGAAGGTTGTCAAGGCTTGCGATTTAATCGCATGCGACTTATTTATACCGAGACATCAACTGATCGTGAGCCAGCGAGGACCAAATGACCCCCAAACCACCAAAAAAGCCGGCGAATCCAAGGCTTTCCGACTTTCTGTGCTTTGCGATCTATTCCGCCAACCTGGCCTTTGGCCGGGCTTACAAGCCGATCCTCGAGGAACTCGGCCTCACTTATCCGCAGCACATCGCGATCGTGGCGCTGTGGGAGGAGGACAACCAGACCGTCGGCAGCCTGGGTGAAAAGATGTTCCTGGAATCGAACACGCTGACGCCGATCCTCAAGAAGCTCGAGGCGATGGGCTACGTCCGCCGCCGGCGCGATCCCGCGGACGAGCGCCAGGTCGTGGTCAGCCTGACCGATGCAGGCGGCCGCCTGCGCGAGAGGGGATTGAACATGAACCTGGTGAAGGAGGCCAACCTGACGCCCGAGGAATTCGCCAAGTTGCAGAAGGGCGTCGTCACGCTGCGCGATAATCTCATCAGGGCGGCGAAGGGCAAGGAGTGATGGGCTGGTGGCCGGCGCACGGTCGAGCGGATATCTAGTTCACCGGCGCCAAGGTGCCCGGCGCCAGCGTGTCGGTCGGCGCCAGGAGCTTCCTGCGGCTCGGCCCGCCGCTGAGCGGCCAGATCGGCCGTTCCTTGATGGGATTGGCGGCGTAGCACGCCTCCGAACTGCAGCGGATCGAGCAGATATTCACCTGGTAGCTGCCGACCTTGCATTCGGTGCCGTCGCGACGCTCCGGCCACAGGCAATAGAGCGTGCCGGTGCCGCTGCCGTTGAGCCCGTTGCCGATGCCGCCGCCGACCTTGAGACAGGCCTCGCTGTAGCGGTCGACCGTGACCGGCAGGTTCTCCGCCGATGCGCGCGACGCCGCGGCCAGCAGCAGGATGCAGCCGAGCAACAGGAAGCAAGCAAGATGCTTGACCATGAATACCTGCGGATATTGGTGTCCCCGTTCTGGAACCTACCACACCTTCCGTGGCTGTCACCTCACGAGATGGGGAGCCTCGATCCACGGTACGCTGGCTCGCGAAGGATGCCGTTTCATGTATTCGTAGATGACGCGGTTGATGCGGCGGACGTCGTTGATGATGACGTCTCTTGAAACTCACGAGACGCAGCGTGCATGAAACAGCCCCTGCTTTTCACCGGATCCCCAACGATCAGGCTACCTGAGCATCTCGATCGCGGTGCAGTTGGGATGCGGCCATTCCACGGCGCGCAACAACATGATCAGCGTCGGCGCAACCCTATCGTCGCGGCGCCTGCGCGACATCGCTGCCGCGCCGTCCTGCCAACATATACGCCAATCGAACTAGCGCCACCGCGCCTTTGACATTGCGCGCATAAGTTGGGCCAATATGAGCGTGGGCGCAAGGGCTCGCGCAAGGCGGCTCAATAAGAAAACACAGGGAAACATGTCATGGAACTGATGAAGATCGATCCGCGTCCGGATCTCGAGCAGCGATTGACGCGCCGCGGGATGTCGTGGTTCGCGGGGCCGCAGGAACCGACCTGGTTCGAGCACAAGGCCTATGTCTTCACCGCTGCCGAGATTCTGCGCCTGCGGAGCGGCGCCGACGAGATCCTCGCCATGATCCCGGACGCGGTCGAGCGGATGATCGGCGATCGCAGGATGCTGGACCGGCTCGGCATCCCGGACGACATGCGGCCCTATCTCAAGACCACGTGGGAGCGGCAGGATCCCGATTTCTACGGCCGCATGGATTTCGGCTGGGATTTCTCCGCCGACCCGAAGCTCTATGAATACAACGCCGATACCTCCGCCTGCTTGTGGGAGGGCTGCATCGTCGGGCCGGAATGGTGGGGCGAGCAGGGCTCCTCGCAATTCCCCAGCGGCGCGCGCATGTGGAACGACATCCCGTCCGAACTCGCGCGCGCCTTCCGCGAGGTCGCCTTGCCAGGCGGCGCCATCATCTTCACCAGTCCGCGCAACAACGACGAGCGCATGAAAGGCGCGCTCGCGATGGCGCGCGCCGCCAAGAGCGCGCAATACACGACACACTTCGCCTTCCTGGAAGACCTCGCGATCGACGAGCGCTACGCCACGGACCTCACAGGCAACCAGGCGCGGATCCTGTTCAAGGTCTATTGGGCGTGGGAGCGGATCATGCACTTGCCGATCGGCAAGGCGCTGGCGGCCAGCTCCGTCGTCTGCATCGAGCCGTTCTGGAAGATCCTGCTGCAGAACAAGCTGTTCCCGGCGGTGCTGTGGGACCTCTGCCCGGATCATCCCAACCTGCTGCCGACCTATGCCGAGGATGACCCGCGGGCGGCGCGGCTCGGCAATTGCGGCTTCGCGCGCAAGCCGGTGTTCGGGCGCGAGGGCAGCAACATCGAGCTGACCTTCGGCGACGGCACGACGGAAGCCGCCGGCGGGCCCTATGGCGCGGCCGGCTGGGTGCGCCAAAAA
>DASYRS010000137.1:0-11230 GCA_036004205.1 Dongiaceae bacterium | reverse complement strand
AAATCCAGGGCTGCCAAGACCAAAAGATTGAAGAAACCGAAGCCCGGCGACATCGAGCTCGATTCCCTGCGATGCAGTGACTTGAGCGCGTATTGGCGTGGCGGCGCCAGCGAGGCGGAAGGCGGATCAACCTGCCTGTTTGAAGCCGTCGCCCACAGACCAACCGCTAAGCTTGTTCCACCTTATTTCAGGAATTCCACCTGACTCCTTGATCGCGTTGTAGCGTTCGATCAGCCGCATAAGGCTATGGTCGGACGCTGCGGCTTCGGCCAGTTCACCGAAAGTCGCTGGATGGCCTGACCTAGATCTTCTCGAATCCATGTATCACCTCTAGCGAGAGTGAGCCGCCAGCTGTGGCCTTAGGTTAGGAATCCGAGGTCAAAGGTCAGAAGGGTAGCGTCAACTGCCGGGGATAAGAGCGCCAATGCTCGCGCACACGCTCCCATCTTCCTTCCCGTCTGCGCTGGTAGGCGCAAACATGGACGTCCTTGACCCGCTCGATGAGATCACTCATCGGGCATCTCCATTTCGCCGAAGCGGGAAGAAGCCCGCCGCTCCAGGATGCACGAAGCATCCCATCGAGCCTCGAGCCCCGGTCAAGTTTGAAACCGGTGACGAATGGAAACCGCTGGCGGCTCACATGTCGTTTACCAGAGTCGGCCGATTCGACGCGAGTCAACCACCCAATTTTCCCCTGTGGGTTGCTAAATAGCTGGTTTCCTTGATCTTTGGCGGAATTGCCCGAGCTCTTGAAGTCTGTTTCACCCAGCGTGCAGTCGCTCCGCGTGCCAGCGCACGTGCTCGGCCATGAAGGTCGAGATGAAGTAGTACGAGTGATCGTAGCCCGCCTGCATGCGCAGGGTCAGCGGCACGCGCTTGGTCTTGCAGGCGTCGGCGAACAGTTCGGGGCGCAGTTGCGTCGTCAGGAACTCATCGGCCTCGCCCTGGTCGATCAGGATGTCGCGGGTCCAGCCGCGGCTCGCCAGCAGCGCGCAGGAATCGTAGTCCGCCCATACCGTGTGCTCCGGCCCCAGATAGGCGTTGAACGCCTTTTGCCCCCACGGCACCTGGGCCGGCGCCACGATCGGGGAGAAGGCCGAGACCGACTTAAACCGGTCCGGGTTCTTGATCGCGATGCTGAGCGCGCCGTGCCCACCCATGGAATGGCCGGTGATGCCGAAGCGCGCGAAATTGACCGCGAACGACCGGGCGATCAGTTCGCTCAGCTCGTGCACCACATAATCGTACATCTTGAAATGCTTCGACCATGGCGCCTGGGTGGCGTTGAGGTAGAAGCCCGCGCCCTTGCCCAGGTCGTAGCCGGTGTCGTCCGGCACGTCGTCGCCGCGCGGCGAGGTATCCGGCGCGACGATGACGATCCCATGCTCCGCCGCGGCGTGCTGGAAGCCCGCCTTGGTGGTCGCGTTCTCCCACGTGCAGGTGAGGCCGGAAAGATAGAACAGGACCGGCCAGGGCTGCTTGGCGGCCTGTGGCGGCACGTACACCGCGAATTCCATCCGCGTGCCGGTCGCCTTGCTGTCGTGCGCGAACACGAGCTGATCGCCGCCGAAGCATTTCCAGCGCTTGATCGGCGACAAGCCGGCTTGCACCCAGGTTTCCGTCACCATCCGATCCTCCGCCGCTCAACATAGCACGCGTTCGCAGAAACAAAAGCGGCGGAGCAAGGAGCTCCGCCGCCAGGGGCAGACAGGACGAGGCTAGTAAACGACGACGCTGCGGATCGACTTGCCTTCATGCATCAGGTCGAAGCCCTTGTTGATGTCGGGCAGCGCGAGCTTGTGCGTGATCAGGTCGTCGATATTGATCTTCTTTTCCATGTACCAATCGACGATCTTCGGAACGTCGGTGCGGCCGCGCGCGCCGCCGAAGGCGGTGCCTTTCCACACCCGGCCGGTCACCAGCTGGAACGGGCGGGTGGAGATTTCCTGGCCCGCGCCGGCGACACCGATGATGACCGAGACGCCCCAGCCCTTGTGGCAGCATTCCAGCGCCTGCCGCATGACCTTGACGTTGCCGATGCATTCGAAGCTGTAATCGGCGCCGCCCTGGGTGAGGTTGACCAGGTAGGGAACGAGGTCGCCTTCGACTTCCTTCGGATTGACGAAGTGCGTCATGCCGAACTTGGTCGCCAATTCCTTGCGCGCCGGATTGAGGTCGACGCCGACGATCATGTTGGCGCCGGCCAGCTTCGCGCCCTGGATCACGTTGAGGCCGATGCCGCCGAGGCCGAAGATCACGACGTTCGCGCCTGGCTCGACCTTGGCGGTGTTGATGACCGCACCGATGCCGGTGGTGACGCCGCAGCCGATGTAGCACACCTTGTCGAACGGCGCGTCCTCGCGGATCTTCGCCAGCGCGATCTCCGGCAGCACCGTGAAGTTGGAGAAGGTCGAGCAGCCCATGTAGTGGAAGATCTTCTTGCCGCCCATCGAGAAGCGGCTGCTGCCGTCGGGCATCAGGCCCTGGCCCTGGGTCGAGCGGATCGCCTGGCACAGGTTGGTCTTCTGGCTGACGCAGTATTCGCACTGCCGACATTCCGGCGTGTAGAGCGGAATGATGTGATCGCCCTTTTTCAGGCTGGTCACGCCCGGCCCCACGTCGACGACGATGCCGGCGCCTTCGTGGCCGAGGATGGTCGGGAACAGCCCTTCGGGGTCCGCGCCCGACAGCGTGAATTCATCGGTGTGGCAGATGCCGGTCGCCTTGATCTCGACCAGCACTTCGCCCGCCTTCGGGCCTTCGAGGTCGACGTCGTGGATCTCCAGCGGCTTTCCAGCGGCGACTGCGACCGCAGCACGGACTTTCATGGTTTCAACTCCCTCTTCGATCTCTCACTTCAAAGCGCAGCCGAGAGGCAGGCTGGCACCTGCCCCTCGGCGTTTTATCCCAGTCACCGGGTTAGTAGGGCTAGGCCGCCAGCTTGCCGGATGCCTTCGCGAGGTGAGTCGCGATCGCGTCCATCAGCGCCGGCGACAAGCAATCATACGGCTCGAGCCCCAGCTCCTTCAGTCGCGCCCGCACCGCGCCCATCTCGCTCGGCTTCGCGGCACCCGCTTCGATGATCGACGACACGAACGCCGCGAACTGCGGTTCCGACCAGCCTTCGTCCTTCGAGAGCTCGGTATGAACGAAATCGAGCCCATAGAACGGATGACCCTTGTTCTCGATCCGGCCGTACATGTGCACGCCGCAGCCTGTGCAGGCGTAGCGCTGAATCGTCGCGCTCGGGTCGACGATCTTCAGCTTGTCTGCGTTCTTGGTGACCTGCACCTTGTCTCTCGGAACCACCGCGACGACGGAGAACGCCGCGCCTGCCGGCTTCCAGCACTTGGTGCAGCCGCACGCATGGTTGTGCGCGGTCTGTGAACTCAGCTTCACCTCGACCGGGTTGCTCGAGCACTTGCAGGTCAGCGTTCCGCCGGCAAAGCCTTCCTTGCCGCGCTTGATCCCGTTGTCCACTGATGGATGAATCTTGACTGCCATTTCATCGTCCTCCCGTTTTGCCTGGAACATGCCTCTTGAAACGAGGCGATCAACTACTCCAACCCCAAAGGCTTGATATCCAGCGCAGCTTAGTCACCGCTGCGACCTTCGGAAAGGTTCTTGCAGCTTGTCATGACTTCTTAATGGCTCAGAGTGCTCCAAAGAACGCCGACCTGGATATTGTCCTTAGGTAGCATTGCAGGGTGGATTCCGGCTGAGGTTTTTTCGAGGAGAAGATTAGAATGGTTTGAACAATTCATCGTTCGAACCAACCGGGACCAATCGCTACCGGTTCGCCTCGCCAACGCCGATCAGCAGCGCAGTCGCGTCGTCGCGAATCTTGAGGCGCGGATAGGTGACGGCTGCCGGGTCCGCCGCCTCGATCGCGCGCAACTGTTTCAGCAGAGTGTCGGGCCCCCGCCGGCTCGTCTCCTCCACCAATTCGGCGTCGCTCATGGCGCCATAATGGTCGACCAAGCGATAATAGCCATCGCTGGCAAGCAGCACGCGTCGCAATCCCCGCGCGCTCATGCGATCGACATGCATCACCGAGATGCAGCTTTGCTCCGCTGCCAGGACGCCATACCCATCGGGGAGATTGCGGCGCCGTCTTTGCGCGCGCAGCTTGGGCATCATCGTTTCGAAGGCCTTCTTTGGGTCCGTCACGCCGCGCGCGCGCAGGTCAAGGAGCGCGCGCCTGGTGTCTGTCTCGATCAACGCGAGCACCGGGTGGTCCATGACCGTGACCGTCCCGTCTGTCGCCTCCAGCAGGATGAGACAATCCCCCAATCGGAGAATCTCGATTTCGCTTCCCAGCAGGCGGATGAGCGCGAAGCTGGCGGCCGGCGTTTCGCGACCGTCCGCGCCGCGCGGATCGAGCCACGAGGCGGATTGGCGCCGGTCCAATTCGCGCACCAACGCCCCAATCAAATCGGCGACCGGCATGTTCGGCGATTGCGACAACAAGGCCGGCAGCGCGTCCTGCACCTGCGCGACGAACCAGGCGGCGTCGCTGGGGCCCGGCAGCAAGGCGCGGTCGTTGATGCCGGTCACGCCATCCAGCACCCAGGCGGCGCGCGGCGCATCGCGGCTCGGCCAGAGACCGTACGCGTCTTCGTTGGTCGTCGAGCCGGGCTCGGTGGCGGCGCCCTGCAGCGTGAAAGCGGAGATCATGGCAGGCCTTAAGAATCCGGGATTGCTATTCGCGATGAAGTCGAGTCAATGATCGGGTCTGTACTGTCGATCCTCATAAGGGCTTTTTCATGACCGGACTGACCGCGGAAATCTGCATCGATTCGGTGGACGGCGCCATCGCCGCTGTCGAGGCCGGCGCAAACCGCGTCGAATTGTGCGCGAATCTGTTGGAAGGCGGCACCACCCCCAGCCTCGGCCTGATGGAAACGACGATCGCGCGGGCCAAGCTGCCGGTGCAGGTGATGATCCGGCCGCGTGGCGGCGACTTCCTCTATTCCGAGATCGAGGTCGAGATGATGCTGCGCGACATCGCCGCGGCGAAGGCGGCGCGCGCGGGCGGCGTGGTGTTCGGCTGCCTCACCGCGGACGGCGGGATCGATGCCAAGCTGACCGAAAAGCTGATCGCGGCGGCGCGGCCGCTCTCCGTCACGTTTCATCGCGCCTTCGACGTGACCCGCGATCCGGTCGAGGCGCTGCAGACGCTGATCGGTCTCGGCATCGATCGATTGCTGACCTCCGGCCAGGAGCCGAACGCGCTGGAAGGCGCGCCGCTGATCCGGCGCCTGATCGAGCTGGCGGCAGGGCGCCTCATCGTCATGCCGGGCGGCGGCGTCACGGCACGCAACGTCGCGCGTATCGTGCAGGAGACCGGCGCGGCCGAGATTCACTTCGCCGCCTTGAGCGAATCGCCGAGCGGCATGAGCTACCGCAATCCGCACGTCTTCATGGGCGGAGAGCTGCGGCCGGCGGAATATGCGAGGCTGGTCACCACCAAGGCCGGGATCCGATCCATCTTGGATGCGGCACGCTAGGTAGCGAGCTGAACGCCCGCGCGCCAGGTCGCCTTCGCGTTGAGATCGTCGTCGATGTGGACGAAGTCGGCGCGCGCGCCGGCGGCAATGCGTCCGATATCTGACCGCTTCAGGAACTCCGCCGGATAGGTCGAGGCCATGCGCAGCGCCTCGCCCAGCTCGACGCCGACCTCCCGCACCAGGTAGCGGACCCCCGACATCATGTCGAGGTCGGAGCCGGCCAGCGTTCCGTCCTCCAGTTCCAGCGCGCCGTTCCTGCGCCAGACCGTGCGGCCATTCAGCATGATGGTCTGCTGATCCGATCCCACGGTCGACATGGCATCCGTCACCAGGAAGACACGGCCGGGCTGCCGCTTGGCCCGCAAGGCGACGCCGATGGCCGCCGGATGCACATGATGCCCGTCCGCGATCAGCCCGCACCAGAGTTCGCCGGCATCGAGCGCCCCGCCCACCACGCCCGGCGCGCGGTGGGTCAGCGGCGACATGGCGTTGAAGAGATGCGTGACGCCGCGCGCGCCCGCATCGACCGCCGTCAGAATCTGGTCGTACGTCGCATTGGAATGGCCAAGGCTGACGATCACCCCCCCTTGCACCAGGCGTCGGATGAGACCGGGCGCAATACGCTCCGGCGAAAGCGTGAGGAGCAGCGTCTCGATGCCGAGCGACAAGATCTCATCGACGTCGGCGTCGGTCATCACGCGCATCAGATCCGCATCGTGCGCGCCACGGCGCTCCGGCGACAGGAACGGCCCTTCCAGGTGAAGGCCCAGGCATCCCAGCGTGCCGTTTGCCATCGCCTGCTTGACCGAGGCGACCGCCTTCGCGGTGACGGCGGGCGAATCCGTGATCAAGGTCGGCAGCAGCGCTGTGGTCCCGAATTTCGCGTGCGCATCGCAGATCGTCCGTACCCCGTCCGACGTCGGCGCATCGTTCAGCAGCACGCCGCCGCCGCCATTCGCCTGGGCATCGACGAAGCCAGGCGCCAGCACCCCGCCCGCCAGGCGCCGGACCGGCAGATCGCTCGGCACCACCGCCTCGGGCACCACATCCAGGATGCGCGCATTGTCGACGATCACGGCATGCTGCGCCCGCCGCTTGGTGCCGTCGAAGATCTCCGCGCCTGCGATCGCGAACCGGGTCATCACAAGGTTTCCGTGACTTTCTTGAGAAGGGGCGGTGTGTCGGGGTCGAAGCCGCGCGCCCGCGCGATCCGGTCGACCGCCGCGTAGCACGAGACCATCGCCGACAGGAGCTCGGTCGCCGGATGGCCCGAGGGCGCGACCGGCAGACGGGTGAAGCCCTTCGCGCCGCCATCGCCGGCGCCGGCCACGAATACGCGAGCGCCGGCATCGCCGAGCCGTGCGGCGCAATGGTCGAGCGATTCGCCCGCCGCGTCGCGCTGCCGGAACAGGAGGACCGGGAACCCTTCCCGCACGATCTGGATCGGGCCATGCAGCACTTCCGCCGCGCTGTAAGGCTCGGCATGCAAGGATGCCGTCTCCTTCAGCTTCAGCGCCGCTTCCATCGCGATCGGATAGCCGACCCCGCGCCCGATCACGAGCGCGGAACGCGCACCAACGAAGGGCGCCACCATCTCCGACCAATCGGACGCGACTGCCGCACGCAGCGCATCCGGCAACTCGGCGACCGCATCGCCCAGCGCGCGGTCCCTGGACCAGTCCGCCAGCACCGCCAGCCCGGCCGCCATCGAGGCGATGCAGGACTTGGTGGCGGCCACGCTCTTTTCCGGGCCCGCCTCGAGCGGAATGGTGAGATCGGCCATCTCCGCCGCCGGCGAAGCTGCGTCGTTCACGATCGAGATCAGCTTCGCCCCGCCCTGCTGCGCCGCCTTGGCCATCGCCAGCAGGTCCGGACTGCGGCCCGATTGCGAGATCACCAGCATGGCCGCGCCTTCGAGGCGCAGCGGCGTCCGGTAGACCGACGCAACCGAGGGCCCGATCGCCACCACCGGCAGGCCAAGCTGGGTCTCTGTCGCGTATTTGAAAAAGGCGGCGGCATGGTTCGACGAGCCGCGGGCGCAGATCGCGACCAGGCGCGGGTTGAGATCGCGCAACAGCTTGCCGGCGGCGCGGATCGCATCGCCCGACCGATCGAGCAGCCGCGCGACGGCATCGCCGGACTCCGCCGTCTCGCGCGCCATCCAGGTTGCGGAGTTGTTGGCGGCGTTCATGAATTCGCTCCACTGTTCATTTGCTCGGTGGTCAGTTCGACCACGAAATCGTAGGCATCTCCGCGATAATGCGATTTGGTGAATTCCACCGGCCGACCATCCTTGAGATACGAGATGCGCTCGATGTAAAGCGCCGGCGCGCCCGCCTCGACACCCAGGATCTGCGCGTCTTCCGCGCTCAAGCTCTCCGCCGACAAGCGCTGCAGGGCGCGCACCGGTCGAATGCCGGCCGCTTCCAGCGCGACGTAAAGCGAATTCCCGATCGCCTCGGGGTTCGCCAGCAGCCGTGCCGCGACCACGGCTTGCTCCAATGCCATGGGCTGATCGTCGGCGAGACGCAGGCGGCGCAGGCGGATGACCCGTTCACCGGTCGAGAGGCCGAGCACCATCGCCTCTTCCGGGGTCGGCGGCGCCACGGTCTTCATGAGCCAGCGCACGCTCGGCGTCAGCCCGCGCGCCAGCATGTCTTCGGTGAACGACGTCAGCCGCGACAGCCGCTGCTCCACCCGCGTCGCGCCGCTGGTGACGAACGTGCCGGAGCCGCGACGCTGGGTCAGCACGCCCTCTTCCACCAGGTCCGTCAGCGCCTTGCGCACCGTGACGCGCGAGATGTCCAGCATGCTGGCGATCTCGCGCTCCGACGGCAGCGCGTCGTTGGCACGCAGGCGGCCGTCTTGAATGGCGGATTGGATCAGCGTCTTGAGGCGCAGATAGAGCGGCCCTGCGGCGGCATCGCCGAAGCCGCCGGCCGCGAACACGGCATGAGCGTCGGTCATGGCCGCACCTCCGCCGCCACTTCGCAGCGCCCGCCTGCCAGCAGGATCGCACCATCAAGCGGATCGTGGCGCGGTGCGGTGAGGTACGGCTCGAACCGCTCCGGCAGATAGGGGCGATAGGCCCTGCCGATGCTGCCCAGCAGGCAGATGCGCACGATGCCGAGCTTCACGATATGGTCCAGCGCCAGCGTGACGCCGGTCTGGCCGCGCTCGATGATGAAGCGCGCGATCGGATCGTCCTGCTCGGCGTGCTGGAACAGCAGCGGCGCCAGCGCGCCATAGTCGCGCGGCTTCGCGTCTTCGACGAAACGCTGCAGCGTCTCGACCGAGCCGTCGAAGCGCGCCCAGACCGCATCGGTGAACGGGCTGGCTTCGATCAGCCCGTCGCGCGCATAGAGCGAACGCCGCAACGCCTCGCGCCCAAGGTCGGCGCCGCTGCCCTGGTCCGACAGCATGAAGCCCCACCCGCCGAAGGTCTGCCACTTGCCGCCGATCGAGACGACATAGACCGCGCCGGTGCCGATCGAGGCGATGGCCCCGTCTTCGCCGGCATGGGCGCCGACGCAGGCGATGATCCCGTCATGTTCGATCCGCAGCTTCTGGAACGGCCAGGCATGCGCCTCGACCCGCGCCATGGCCCCCGCCATGTTGGCGCCGGCCAGCCCGAAACAGGCCGAGCATTGCGCGAGGCGCGAGACCGGCAAGCCGCCCTTGAGGAACGCCGCCTCGGAAACCTTGGCGATGTTGGCAACCGCCTCGACCGGGTCGGTCGCGATGTTCGATGGTCCGCCGGTCGCTTCGCCGATCAGACGACCGGCGGCATCGCGCACGCGCGCCCGGCAATTGGTACCGCCGCCATCGATACCGAGGAAATACGCAGACGTCACAGCCTCACCTGTCACCCGGCTCGTCAAAGCAGGGATAATGCCAATTCACTACCAATATATGACCGGGAGCCGACAAACGCCAGTGAATAATCCCGGCCATGCCAGACCACTCGCCTTTGGACACGGGTTTGTCACTATGCGCTGTTTTTGCTATAGAATTGATCATGAAATGCAGACCCCGCTGGTGCTTGGCACGATCGACTCTCATGTCGTCATCGATCCTCGCAGATTCCATCTCGACAAGGGTGGTATTATTTCGGTATTATGACTTCAAAGAAGAATTCTGGGGCGGGATGAATGCAGGGTCGGCAGACCGAACAGATGAGCGCGGAGTATCTGGGCCTCGATACCTGGCCCGATGAGCGCGCTTTGGCCGCGATGCTGGAGGCGCAGACGCGCGGCGTCGCCTCGGTGCGCAGCGCCTTTCCCGACATTGCCAAGGCCGCGGCCCTGGTCGCGGATCGCATCCGGCGCGGCGGACGCCTGATCTATGCCGGCGCCGGCTCTTCGGGCCTGATCGCCAAGCTCGATGCCCACGAGTTGCCCGCGACCTTCGGCATCCCGCACAAGCAGGCGCTGGCGCTGATCGCCGGCGGTTCGGGCAGCTTCGACCGGATCGACAACAAGATGGAAGACAGCGCGCCGCAGGCCCTCGCCGACCTGGCGGAGGCCAAGGCCGGGCCGAGCGACGTGGTCATCGGCATCGCCGCCAGCGGCAGCACGATCTATACCTGCGCCGCCCTTGTCGAAGCGCGCCGCCTCGGCGCCGCCACTGTCGGCATCGCCTGCAACGACAAGGCGCCGATCTTCGATGGCGCCGACGTCGCGATCCGCCTGCTGAGCGGGCCCGAGGTGCTGGCCGGCTCCACCCGCATGGCCGCGGGAACGGCACAGAAGGCGGCGCTCAATCTCCTCTCCACGCTGGCGGCGATTAAGCTCGGCCATGTCTATGACGGCATGATGGTCAACATGCGCGCCGACAACGAGAAACTGCGCGAGCGCGCCGCCCACATCGTGGCGCGCGCCGCCAAGGTCGATCTCGAGCTCGCGCGCGCCAAGCTGATCGAAGCCAAGTTCGAACCAAAGATCGCGATTCTGCTTGCGGCGGGCGCCAGCGACGGCACCCAAGCCGCCCAGCTCCTGCAGCAAGAACAGGGCAATTTGCGCCGGGCTTTAGCCTGTCTCGGCGCAGCGCCGACCAAGGCGTGATTATCTCAGGCGAGGCATAGCAACAGGGACCAGGGAGGTTACCCAGTCATGAAACGCAAGACATTTCGCGCGGCCGCGCTCGGCGCCACCGCGCTGGTGGCCGGCATGTCGATGTGGGCGCTCGCGGCTTCGGCCGACGACGTGACCCTCACCATCGAGAGCTGGCGCAACGACGATCTGCCGATCTGGCAGGACAAGATCATTCCGGCTTTCGAAGCGAAGAATCCGGGCATCAAGGTCGTGTTCTCGCCGACCGCGCCGACCGAATACAACGCCGCGCTCAATTCCAAGCTCGACGCCGGGACCGCCGGCGATCTCATCACCTGCCGGCCGTTCGACGCCTCGCTGGAACTGTTCAAGAAGGGCCATCTGACACCGGTGAACGACCTCAAGGGCATGGAGAACTTCGGGTCGGTCGCGCGTTCGGGCTGGAGCACCGATGACGGCAAGACCACCTTCTGCGTGCCGATGGCCTCGGTCATCCACGGCTTCATCTACAACAAGGACGCGTTCGACAAGCTCGGCATCACCGAGCCGAAGACCGAGGACGAGTTCTTCGCCGATCTCGAGAAGATCAAGAAGGACGGCACCTACATCCCGCTCGCCCTTGGCACCAAGGACCAGTGGGAAGCGGCCACCATGGGCTATCAGAATATC